>JBMYXW010000251.1:0-5264 GCA_049608825.1 Chitinophagales bacterium | reverse complement strand
AAATATAATTACCAACCCAAACACAGTTATCAACATAAAAATCCAAACACTTAAATCCACCGTCTGTCACCTTCTTTGCCTTCGATATCATTGTGAAAAGTGTAATTTTGGGGAAATAAAAATATCCCAATGAAAATCAACTTTTATACTTTTATACTTTTCTTTTTTGCAAGCCTTCAATTCTCCAATGCACAATCTGAACGCTTCAATATCAGTCTAATAGACAGCATTGACTATGCGCCAACCTTGAACGATATTTGGGGCTATGCGACTCCCAATGGTAGAGAATATGCTTTGGTAGGAATGACTTCTGGTGTGTCGATTGTGGAGGTCACGCAGCCATTGGAGGGAGGGGAACTTGAAGAATTGTTTTTCATACCTGGTGACACGAGTACTTGGAGAGATGTCAAGACTTTTCGCAATTATGCCTATATCGTCAATGAAAAAGGTGGCGGAATGCAAATCGTGAATCTTGCAGGACTGCCCGATACGAGCCAAATCACCGTCCAAAATTGGACAGGTGGAACATGGGCAGATAGTACTTTGGTCTGTACACAAGCACACAATCTTTTTATTGACGAAAAGGGCATCGGCTATATTGTAGGGGCAGATTTCAGCAAAGGAGGGGCGATTATGATTGACATTGCAGCCAACTCAACGAATCCACCGATTATAGGAGTTTACGACGACTTTTATATACACGATATTTATGTACGAGGTGATACGATGTGGACAGCAGAGATTTATACAGGAGAATTTGCAGTGGTCGATGTAAAGGATAAACTGAATCCTGTTACTCTTGCCCGACATTCTACTCCTTCCAATTTTACACACAACACTTGGCTTTCGGATGATGGCAAAACCTTGTTTACCACGGATGAACGCAACAACGCTTTTGTGGCGGCTTATGACGTGTCCGACTTGACAGATATTCGAGAAGTCGATCGTTATCAAACGGCTACAAGTCTGAATCAAGGCGTTGTGCCACACAATACTTTTGTGAAAGGAAATCATTTGGTGACTTCCTACTATACCGATGGAGTAACGATTGTGGATGCAACTTTCCCCAACAATTTGATTGAAGTGGGCTACTACGATACAAGCACCAATGAAGGGGGCGGTTTTAGTGGTTGTTGGGGTGTTTATCCTTATTTGCCATCAGGTTTGATATTGGCAAGCGATCGTCAGAATGGTTTGTATGTATTGGAATCTGACTATTTGCGGGCTTGCTATTTGAGTGGAAGTGTGGTGGATGCTGTGACAAATGAGGCGATTACAGATGTAGCGATTACGGTAGGCAATTATGAGGCAGCTTCAACCAAGACCGACTTTTCGGGTAATTTTGAAACGGGCGTTGGAGCAGCAGGATTGTATGAGGTGACTTTTGTGAAATACGGTTATCCAATCACCACGATTTCGGATGTGGGAATGAGCAATGGAGAAATTACGGAGTTGAATGTGGAGCTGGCAGCGATTGAAGGCTTCAAGGTGAATATACAGGCAGTTGATGCGCTCACAGGTGAAGCGATTCCCAATGCACAGGTGCGGGTTGAGCATCCATTGAAGGAAATCGCTATGGAAAGTGAGGAGTCGGGCATTGCCGTCTTTGATTTGGTCTATGCAGCAGAATATCAAATCATTGTAGGTAAGTGGGGCTACGAAACAGCCGCTTTTACAGACATTTATGTGGACGAAAATACGGGTACACTCACCTTGCAACTTGTCAAGGGATTTTACGATGATTTTACCTTTGATTTTGGTTGGACAGTGGAGAGTGATGCTTCAAAGGGAATCTGGGAACGAGGAAAATCCAACCGTTCTTTGTTCGGTGGTCAGTACATCACTCCAGATGGTGATTTGCCAGACGACATTGGCGGTTTTTGCTACATTACAGGCAATGGTGTATCGTTTTCGGACAATGTAAACGATGGTTTTACGACCCTGCAATCGCCCATTTTTGATGCCACTATTTTTGAGAACCCCGAACTCAACTACCACCGATGGTACTACCTCCAAAACTCCAATTTTTTTGCATCAGATGATACGCTCTATATTAGCCTAAGCAATGGCATAGATACTGTCAATTTGGAAACGCTTGTGAACAATGATGCAGCGGAGGCGAAATGGGCCGAGCAGCGTTTTTTGGTGCGAGAGCTATTGACTCCAACGGATGAAATGCAATTGATTTTTGAGGTGAGTGATACAGGTACAGGGCATTTGGTAGAAGCGGCTTTGGATTTATTTCGCTTACACGAAGGTCCACCTGTTCCAAGTCCTGCCTTTGCGGCAACAGTCGTGCAAGGTTGTTCACCTTTGGTGGTTTCCTTCAATAGTACGACCGAGGGAAATGTGGAAAGTGTGCAATGGAAATTTCAAGGGGGCGATGTGTTCATTACGAACAACCCCACTCCAACGGTGACTTATACCGAAGCGGGCAGCTACGATGTGACATTGAAGGTGACAACGGATGGTGGAACGGAGGAAAGAACGTTTATCAATTACATCACCGTTTTGGAGGGAACAACGCCCGAATTGAATTTGACCGCTTCTGAACTCATTGCCTGTCAAGGCGAAACAGTGACGCTAACGGCTACAAGCAATCAATCGGTGACTTACAATTGGACAGATGCGGCTGCCAATGTGGGCGATACAGAAAGCATCAATATCACGGCTGAAAGTACGGCAACTTATGGTGTAGTGATTATGAATGAACAAGGCTGTACGGCAAATCAACAGCTTGAAATAGAAGTGCCTATGCCTACTTTGGCCGTAAATTTTCCTGATGAAGCAATCTGCAATGGCAGTTTGGTGCAATTCAGTATCGTGAACCCAAAAGAGGATTACACCTACTTTTGGAATGGCAGTGAGGTAAGTGTAGAAGAGGGTGTTATGGCTTTGGCAACGGTTTCGGTGGATGCACCCAATTATGAGGTGACTGCGGTAGAGCCAAATGGCTGCGGAGTGTCGGAGATTATAGAGTTGGAGGTTTTGGTGAGTACGGCGGCTTTTACGAGTCAAGTGGGCGAGATTTGTGTGGGCGAAAAGGTGACTTTCTTCGACTTGTCTGAAAATGCGGATTCTTATTTGTGGGAGTTTGAAAACACCAATACAGGCAATGTTTTGATTTCGCAACTCTCCAATCCTGTTATCACTTTTGAAGAAGCGGGCATGTATAATGTCTCTCAACACATTGAGGGCTGCAATGCTTCAATGGAACAAAAGGAAGCTTTTTTGACGGTTCGGGCTTTGCCTGTGGTGGCGATTGATGCGCCGAATGTGCAGGTTTGTATTGAATCAGGTACGGGATTGACGGCTGTGGTAAATAACCCTACTGGACTTACTTTTGAATGGTCGGGAACAGGGATTTCGGATGCAACACAACAAACGACTTCTGCTATGCCTGAAACGGAAGGTTGGTATGAATATACGGTAATCGTGACGGATGATTTGGGTTGCAGCAATCAGGCAACGAATACAATTGATTTTGCCATTTGTGGTTCGATTAATCCTGAATTGGCAGCGCTTTATTCTCTTCAAATTGTACCAAATCCAAATGAGGGATTGTTTGTGGTTTCTATGGATTTGTCGAAGATTGGGGCTGTAAATGAGGGTATTTCACTTCAATTGGTGAATGTATTGGGGCAAACAGTGGAGCAGTTTTTTGTGGGTTCTTCTGCTGTGGTTTTTGAGCAGAAAGTGGATTTGAGGGGTTTGGCGAGTGGGGTTTATTATTTGGTGATTGAAGTGGATGGCGAAAGGGTTTTGGAGAAGGTGGTGGTGGAATAATATTACTATGATTTGTAAGTTGTTACGCAAGACGTTTTATTTATTTTTCTATACGAATTGTAATTGTTGTTTTTTCAATGCTTATCGTATTTCACTTTGGTGCTATGGAATAGTTTTTTTATTTTTGGATATTGTTGAAATATACGCAATACGTGTATTCGAAAGTTATGGGCAACAAAAATGCAATCTGATATCTAAGAATATTTTACTTTTAAGTTATCCTGAAAATAGATGTACTTATAATTGAATCTGAAATAACTAAATGAAATATTTAGAAAAGCAAAAATATAATCCAGAGGAATATGAATATGTAGGACCTGAAGAAATATTTAAAATGGTAAATGAAGAGTACAAAGGAACAGTTATTAATAATCCAGAGGAAATACTAAACTGGATAGTTCAAAACATTGGTAAACCAAAGAAGGATGATTTAATTGTTTGTACCTTCATTATAAATTTGAAAAGTGAACTTGTAATTGGAGATAGGCATTCAGAGCATGTTCAATGTGCTAATGGGGAAAATGTTAAGAGTGCTGGAGAAATAGGGTTTCAAATAGATAAAAGTAAAGTTCATATCGGTTCAATTACAAATCAATCAACAGGCTATTGCCCATCTTCAGCATCTTGGTCTGAAGTAGAAAAAGCATTAAAAAAAATAGATGGGATAAATATTCCAGAAGGGTTTGATTCTGAGTTCATTTTTAGTTACTGCCCTAATTGTAAGACAAGGCAAATAGTAAAGGATGAATTTTATTTTTGTCCTAAGTGTGAACAAAGACTTTTAAGTGAGAATGAATTTCAGACAAAGAGAAAAAAATTAGTATTTAAATGAAAAAATGCCCATAACAATGTATATGCGTCAATGCTCCCATACGGTCGCACAGCGCATATACGAACCGTTCTCGACAACCAAAAGAAAAATAAAAAATACTATGAAAAAACTTAATTTTACAACATGAAGAAAAAAGTATTAGACACATTTGCAGGGGCTGGAGGATTTAGCCTTGGATTTCATTTAACGGGCAATTACGATATAATTGGTGCAATAGAAAAGGATGCATGGGCATGTGAAACATTTCAAGCGAATCACCCAGAAAGTCAAGTAATTAAAAACTCAATTGAATCATTGAAAGACAATGAAATAATTGACCTATTAAAAGGCGATAAACCTGATATAATTTTAGGTGGTCCCCCTTGTCAAGGGTTCTCCATTGCAAATAAAAAAGCGGGAGACCCAAAAGACCCAAGAAATAGCTTGTTTAAGCAGTTTGTCCGATTAGGTGATTTATTTTCACCCGAAGTAATGATAATGGAGAATGTTCCTAATTTAATAAAAGCAAAAACAAGTGATAAGAAATTTGTAATAGATATAATTATTTCTGAATTTTTAATTTGTGGCACAAGTTCTTTTAAGACTGTATGGATTTCATTATTCATAGTAGTAATAAGTATTGAAAGCTTCATAATAGAAAAATTAT
>JBMYXW010000250.1:0-5268 GCA_049608825.1 Chitinophagales bacterium | reverse complement strand
ACGTTTACATAAAAGAACACTTTATACAAAAAAAGAGAAAGGCTGGGAAAAAAAATATTTACAACCATAGATAAAGAACCAAATACTTCTAGACACTCGTTTTCTTTGGTTATGAACGAACTCAAATAGTAAACGTTTATTGAGAAATCCTTCGATGAAACCTTAACCAAGAAGGACGATTTTTACTTCTCATTGCCCTTCTTAAACAAGTCCTCCTTCTTCACTTTCTCCACCTTCATATCATCCTCCAATTTTTTGGTAATCGTTCGGTAAGGCGCACTGACCACTTCTGCGGAAGCCTCCAAACCTGACAAAATCTGAATATACGATTCATCTTGAATACCAGTCGTGACTTTACTGCTTACTACTTTACCATCTGCATACACAAAGACCAACTCTTGCAGTTCCTCTGCTTCTTCTTTGGTCATATTGGCTTTGAGAGAGTCGGGAATTTCACGAGCCGTGACTGCTTGAATTGGTACGGTCAAAGTATTGGAAACTTTGAAGGTTTGGATATCAACCGAACACGACATACCAGGGCGAAAAGGAAATTGAATTTTTTGGCTTAGGTCGGCATAAGAATCGGGGAGGAGGCGAATCTGTACGGTGAAATTGGTGATTTGGTCGCTCGAAATTTGAGAATCCATATTGGCAGAATTGGCGATTTGAGTCACCACACCTTTGAATTTTCGGTCAATATAGGCATCCACTTCCACAATTGCTGTATCCCCCAAGCTGACCCGCAAAATGTCGTTTTCACTCACATCCACTCTCGCTTCAATGTCGCTAAAATTGGCAATCCGAATAATCTCTGTACCTGCAAACTGTGATGTTCCCACGACTCGTTCGCCCTTCTCAATGCTCACCCTCGAAACCACTCCACTAATCGGTGCGTAAATATTGGTTTTGCGGAGATTGTCTTTGGTCTCTCTATAACTCGCCTCGGCACTTTCGATGCCGTACTGTCCTCCTTCAATATTTTTCAAAGCCGCTTGATATTCTGCCTTTGCGCCTTCGTATTGTGTCTCTGCATTCTCATATTCTGCCTGCGAAAGCAATTTTTCATTGTAGAGTTTTTTGTTTCGATTATAGACCCTTTGGGCATTGTCCATCTGCACCTTAGACTGCATAGAACGAGCCTCGGTAGTCGCCAAATTCGACTTTGCAGTTTTGACCGCAGCCTCTGCTCTGTCCACAAACGACACATACGCTTCGGGGTCAATCTTCGCCAACAATTGCCCTGATTTGACCGAATCCCCTTCTTGAATGTTCAGTTTCACGACTTCGCCCGATACATCAGGGGTGATTTTGACCTCCAATTCAGGATAGATTTTGCCGCTTGCCGAAACAGTCTCAATAATCGTTCGTTTTTCGGCAGTTTCGGTAGCTACCTTTATGAGGGCTTTTTTGTTTATCAGCCCTTTCTTTTTGGCAATCACTGCGCCAATCACAATGACGGGTATCAATACCATAAAAATGAGGGATACGGTTTTACTCGCACTTCGTTTTGCCATGAGTCTTGGGTTTTGGAATGGTGGTTTGATGGTTTGTTTACAACTACAAAAGTAAACACTATCCATCAAATCAAAAATCATACTTCAAATATCGTAAATCAGGAGACTCAAAAGAGGAGATTACAGTAATTTTTAAAATTACTGTAATCTATATCTCGCTTTTAATAAAATTTTTCTTTTAAAGACTTTTGAGATATTTTCATGATTTGTGATATTGGATTTTTGGTTCTTTGATTACAATCCTAAATCTTTACCTTGATAATAATCCAAAATCTTCAATCGAAAAACGTATTCATACAAAGCAGATTGAAGGTTCAATTCAGCAGAAGTGAGGTTGTTTTTTGCAGTGAGATAATCAAAAGCATTGACCAAACCCAATTCAAAACGGCGTTCTGTTTGCGACAGCGATTTGGTGAGAATTTCCATATTAGACTGATTGGCAGTGTGTCTTTTTGCAGCAGCACTGGCATCTAGATATGCTTGTTCGATGTCTCTTCTCAATTGGTTTTTGACAATATCTTTGGCATAGACTGTATTTTCGATGTTGATTCGAGCTTGATTGATGCCGTTTTTGATTTGGTAATTGTTGAAGATAGGCACATTGACGCTTACTCCTACAGATGCACGCCAATTATCGGTTAATTGGTTGATATAGCCTATGTTTTCCTGAGTTGTAATAGGACTGTTCAACAAGACTCCTTCTCCTCCAATAGTGGTAAGACTGGTTGGTACTTGCTCAATTTCTCCTGAACTTACAAAATTCTTGATGGCACTTGAATAATCGGTGCTGTATCGAGCAAACAAGGTGACAGTAGGCATTGCCCATCCTTTAGCAATCTCGTGCCCCTTTTCTGCAATTTGGGTTTGTAAATCTCTGACTCTGAATTGAGGTTGAGTTCGCAGAGCTTCGTCATATACTTTTTCTGGATTGACCGCTCCTACATCATTTTGACTAAGTTCTCCTTCGATATTGGGCTGAACAATGCGAATCGGTTTGTAGTAGTCCAAAATCTGAGCGATGGTCAAATAGGCAGCGTTGATGTTGTTTTCGGCATTGACCAAGTTGATGTCGTCCCTCGCTATCTGTGCATCCAAATCCAGTAAATCACTGGGTGCACGTACACCTGCTTCAACAAGTTTATTCATTCTTGTTCGTTGCTCTTTGGTCAAAGTAGATTGATTTTGAAGTACCTTCAATTGTTCTTCTGCCAATAATGCCTGCATATAAGCCGATAGAATTTGGAGTTGAAGATTGTTATTTGCTTCCTCTACCTGCAATTTTGCCAAATCTATTTGAAGGTCTCGTTGTTCGATGGTGTTTTTGACATTTCCACCATTGTAAAGCGTGAAATTAGAACTTAGCCCCAAATTGGAGTTGTTCGTTGTTGTGGTTTCGAGGCTGTTGGTGGCACTGACTACGGTTCGACCTAAGTTGACCGATTGAGAGAAAAATCCACTCAAATCGGGTAATTTTGCCCCTTTACTTTCCTCATAATTGCCTTCAGCAGAATTTACCTGCAATGCCATTTGCTTGAGTTGAATGTTGTTTTTTTCGGCATAATCGAAGCACTGTTGAAGTGTCCAAGCTTCGGCTGTGGATTTGTCTTGTGCCGAAATGGTGGCTGAAAAAGAGGACAGTAACAGAATACTGAGGAATAGGTTGGTAAATAATCTCATGTAGATATCTTTGGATTGATGGTTTGGAAAATGATGTTTTATATATTCAAACTTCGGATAAAAGAAGTGGGATGCGAGAAGTGAGATTTTAAATAGTTTATTATTTTTGTTTTGCAAAAATGAATCTTTAACTATTAATCAATACATGTCTCTCCTCTGTGCTCTTGCTTCTCTCGTCCTAAATCTTCTATGTGAACAACGATATTACAATAATAATGGTTGAAATAATTCCCATTGAAGTGAAAATTGCTGTGCTTTAACCTTTTTTAAGAAAACTATGTTAACAGACGAATATTTCATGCGTATCGCTCTTCAACAGGCACAATTTGCTTTTGAAGAAGACGAAATACCAATCGGAGCAGTCATTGTAGCTCAAAATACAATTATCGCCAAAGCCTTCAATCAAGTAGAGCGACTTCAAGACGTAACTGCTCATGCCGAAATATTGGCAATTACTGCCGCCTCCAACTATCTCGGTAGCAAGTATCTCAAAGATTGTACCTTATATGTCACCCTCGAACCTTGCCCAATGTGTGGGGGAGCGATTTATTGGGGACAAATGGGGCGATTGGTCTATGGAGCATCCGACATCAAAAGAGGATGCGAAAGCATGGAATTGAATGTGTTACACCCTAAAACGGATGTTGTTCGAGGTGTTTTGGGAGAGGAAAGTAGGCAATTGATTCGTCTTTTCTTTGAACAAAAACGCCTCTAAAAACATTTCTCTTTACATAAATTCATACTTTTGTTTTTAAAATTCACAAACTTTAAAATAATTTTTAATATGGCTTTTCAACTTCCCGATTTACCCTACGCTCATGACGCTTTAGAACCGCATGTTGATGCTCGTACAATGGAAATTCACCATGGCAAACACCATGCAGGTTATACTAGAAAACTGAATGCTGCAATCGAGGGTACTGACCTTGAAGGAAAATCAATTGAAGAATTGATGGCAGTGGCTTCAAGCAATGCTGGCGTTCGCAACAATGGTGGTGGTTTTTACAATCACAGCTTGTTTTGGAGTGTGATGTCTCCTGCAGGTGGCGGAACTCCTTCTGGCGACTTGGCAGATGCTATCAATACTGATTTGGGTTCTTTTGATGCGTTCAAAGATGCGTTTAGCAAAGCCGCAGGTACTCGATTTGGTTCTGGCTGGGCTTGGTTGTGTGTTGGCGAAGACGGCAAATTGTTTGTCACGTCTTCTCCAAATCAAGACAATCCGATGATGGATTTGGCTGATAAAAAAGGTACACCGATTCTTGGATTGGATGTGTGGGAACACGCTTACTACCTAAACTATCAAAACCGTCGTCCTGACTATGTTTCTGCTTTCTTCAATGTCATCAACTGGGATGCAGTAGGCGAGCGTTATGCGGCAGGAAAAACTGCAATGATAGACCCTGATTGTTCAGGAGTTTCTGTTACAATTGATGTGAGTTAAAATGTTTTTTAATACCCACCAATAATATAAAAAGCATCTGATACACAAAAGCATCTGATACACAAAAGTATCAGGTGCTTTTTTATTTGGGATTAATCAGCATATCCAAAAAACGCTTCAATACGTTTTTGTGGCGAAATTTCTTTTCTACTTCTTTTGCCGAAATAGATTGAAGGTCTTGATATTGTGTTTTATTGGTTTCATAACGATGGTTAACCACCATTGCGAGTACACAAGGAAGGTCGGGATGCAAGGATAGGAAAACAGCAAAATTTTCTAGTGAAAATTCCAATATTTCAACTCCTTCACCCTTTGTTTGAATGGTAGCATTTCGCTTCAATCCCGTCACCAAACTTATCTCTCCAACCAGATCTCCTTCGGCAATAGAAAAAGAAAGAGGTGCGTCTAAATCTTCGTAATCAATTGTACCATAGAGTTTTCCTTTGGTTAGAATACTGGCAGATGTTCCTGTTTCACCTTGTTTAAAAAGCGTACTATTTGGAAGAATTTCTATGTATTCAACAGTTTTTGCCAATTTCTGCAAATCCCTTGATTTCAATAGTTCTTTTTTGTTTTCATGGTCAAGCAATTCCTTAATTAAACTGCTGTTTTTAAGGTCGTTTACTTTGGAGT
>JBMYXW010000249.1:0-5276 GCA_049608825.1 Chitinophagales bacterium | reverse complement strand
CTTTTGTATTCGTAATCCAAACCTATTCGCCACTTCCCTTCTTCGACAAAAAGAAAATCACCCTTTACGCTGTGTTTGGGATTTAGAATAAGTGTTTCTTTCTCGTTATTGTCGAAAAATACATCCGTAAACGTATATCCCAAGAACCAAGTAATCTTCCAAAATGTAAATTTCATTTGGGTTTCAAAACCTCGGCTTCTGATGTCGTTTGCAGCATTGGTAAATTGAAACTGACCATTACCTGTCGTTTGCAATACTATTGGGTTTTGTATGATATTGTAAAAAAACATCTGATTTAAAGACAACAACATATTGTCACCAAACGCAGATTTATAGGCAATATCCCCATTCAGCCCAATTGAATTTTCGGCTTTTGTATTGGCAAAATCTATCGCTAAAAAATCCCGAAATCCAAAGGGTTCTGCTTCTTCGTTGAATATCGTCAGCGGACGATAACCCAAACCGCCACCTAAACGAGTAGTCAATTTCGGGGTATATTTAATCAATGCCGCAATTCTTGGCATAATGAAAACTCGCCCGTCATCTTCACTAATATTTGATTTATTTTTGTTCCAATCTGCTCGTAAACCACTTTCCAAATCTAAAAAATTGGCAGCGTCCCAAACGTGGTTCACAAATAAACTTGCCGTTTGATGATTTTCCTCAATCGGAATAAAGTCAGTTTCACCCAAATTTTCCCGTTCAAAATCATCCGTAATATAATTTGCACCAAATATCAGTTGATGCTTCGCTCTTTTGACATTGTAGGTCAATTCCGAAAAACTCGAATTCTGCCTTCCGCCAAAAATGGCACTTGTACCCAAAGTATCTTGTCGAATATTTAGATAACGGTCAAATGTGTTGAAACTGTTCTTTAAAGTCAGCACTTGATTGTTTTCAATCTCTCTTTCTGCTTTAAATTGCGTGGTATATCTGCTCGACTCCTGAGTATCAGAATAAAAATCAGTGTTGTCTGGCACTTGATTGTTGATAAGCTGAATATCGCCACCTTGCCTAAATTCTCTCGTAATCGTTCCGCCAAAATAGAGGCTTGTCCGATTGTCTGGATAATAAAACAACTTTGGGTTGAAGTTGAATTTTGAAAGTTTAGGTAAGTCAGCATAGCCGTCATCATCTGCATCAAATTCTTCATGCAGTTGATAGGAAACCAAATTGGTAAAACCAAACTTTCCGAAGCGTCGGGAAACAAAAGCATTTAGGTCATTTGAACCAACCGTTGAACGGTTAAAATGCAAAAGGATTTCATCTTGGTCAGCTGTTTTAGAAAGTAGGTTAAGCACTCCCGCAATTGCACCGCCACCATGAAGCGTAGAGGAAGAGCCTTTGATAAACTCAACTTGCCGCAAATCCAAAGGGGGAATTTGAAGAACATCCAAACTGCCCGAAAAACCACCGTAAAGTGGGAAACCGTCTTTGAGCATTTTTGAATATCTTCCGTTCAATCCCTGAATTCTGACTACTGCACCATTACTACTTGCAGAAGTGGTTTGTACCTGAACCCCTGTCGTGTGTGTAATCAAATGTGAAATACGGCTTGGTTCCATACTCGCTGCTTCGTCAATCTCGTCCGTCAATGCTTCAATTCTCGTTGGAATATTGGCAATTGATTTGTTCGCCCTTGTACTTTCCACAATGATTTCATCCATAGTTTCGGCATCTTGTCCTAATCGTATTTCATGGACAGAATTTGCATCATTTGGAAATTCAAACGTCTCTGTGAATGTAGAATAGCCAACATAAGAAAACGAAACGGTTTGTTTACCATTTGGGATGTTGGTAAGTACTGCTTTTCCGTCAATATCGGTTGTCGTTCCGTTATTAGTTCCACTCAAAACAACATTTACCCCAATCAGGACTTCGTTGGTTTCGGCATCTTTCACGATTGCCGTAAAGTTATTTTGGGCAAATGCAAACGACACTTGCCAAGCTGCCATGAGCAGCAAAATGTATTTTTTCATCTAAAATTTGATTTAAAAGTTTAAAAATAATTGAATACGATATTTTTAAACATTAAATCGAGGGGGCTTCCATATTTCAGAAATCACCCCCAAAGGAATGAAGTTCCGATGAAAGAAATTTTGTTTAACAGATAATTCCGACCTTGAAAACTCACTAATTCCTATATTTGAAATAAACAAAATTAGATTTGTCGAAACAGTCTTTTTGTGATGGTGAGAAAACGGTAAGTCTTCATGATTTTCATGGTCTTCTTCGTGGTGTTCATGGTCAAAATAATGAAGAAGTACAAAATCGTCTAATCCAATTTTTTCATTTTGACATTTGATATGGTGCAAAAAGTGATGTATGAAAGCACCTGTTTTGACAATCAAATCCAATCCCTGATTGAGCGGCGAACTTGTCGCCACTACTAAAAAGGTTAGGAATATGACTATCATTTTTTTCATTGTTTTCTTCGTTTCTTTTTTTTCTTTTTATTGCCCACAACGGTTCGGCTAAACGCAGTATGGGCGCATAGCCCATATTGCCGTTTTAGCCATTGTTGTGTGCCGTCTTCATTTTCATGATTTTGCTAATTTTTTCATCTTTTCAAAGTTAGTTATTTCAATTGTTCGTTTATTAATTTTGATTAATTTTTCTTCTTTAAAATCTTTCAACAATCTTCCAAGGCTTTCCCTTGCCGTGCCTATTATATTCGCTAAATCTTCCCTTCGTAAACTAATTTCTGATTTTTGGTTTTCTTCTTCAAAATATCTTTCATGTAGTATCAAAAGATATAAAGCTAATCTTTCTCGTAATGGTTTTTGAGCTAAGACAGTTATCGTATTAACAAGTACACCAAACTCATGACTCATATTCTGGATAAATAATAACTTCAGTTTTTCAATCTTTTCTAATAAGTACTCAAAATCTTTCCTACTGATAAATAATATCTCACAATCCTCTAATGCCTCACATGAATCCTCATATTTTTCATTGGCAAGTAAAGCATGATAGCCAAATAAGTCTCCTCTTTTATAAATATAAAAAATTTGGTCTTTCCCGTAAATCCCTGTCTTATAAATTTTCGCTCTACCTCTTTTTACTAAAAATATTCCCGTCGGTATCCCGTCTTCATAAAAAATTAATTTCCCTTTCTTGAAAGCAATTTTTTGAGTAAAACTCAAAAAATACGCTTTGTCTTTTGGTGACAAGGCTGACAGTATCTTGTCACTTTCAAAATGCAATTGACTGATTTTCAATGTTTGTAAATATTTATGTGATTTATGCTCCTAAAAAGTGTAACAAAAATTACAAATTTACTAAATCTATGTCATTTTTTACAATTTCAAAATGATATTTCTTTGCACCGTTATTGATAAGAACATAAAAACATCATTTGTAAATCTTCAATAAAAAAAATGCAATCCATAAGTACTATTTTTAAACATGTAAAAAGAGATGCTCTTGCAGGAATAGTGACTGGCATCATGGCTGTTCCCTTAACAGTAGGGATTTGTTTAATGTCTGAATATCCAATTATGACGGGCTTATACACCGTTATTTTTGCTGGGATTATCAGTTTCATCACCTATTTATTCAAGCCTGGGAATTATACAGGAATGCCAGGTGTAGCGGCAGGTTTAGCTCCCGTATTGGCTTTGGGAGTACATACTTTTGGTATGGAAAATATGCCATTTGTTATCTTTTTGACTGCCACTTTTCAGATGCTTGTCTGGAAGTTCAAATTGGAACGTTTTATTCTTAGGGTCGTTCCCCATTATTTAGTGGAAGGATTATTAGCAGGTGTCGGATTAAAAATTGCCCTGAAATTTGTACCGTTTCTATACGATATTGAACATGAAACAGACACTTGGCTCAACTTTGAAAGAGAAATCGTTATTGGGCTAAGCGTAGTTTCCTTTATTGCTTTTGTATGGCTTTATAAAGCGTATAAAAAAAATATGCCTGCTCTACCTTATGTAGTGATTACAGCGACGGCAATAATCATCGGTTTTTTCTTTCCGCTACCTAAGATAACCATTGATAATGTTCCTTTCCAATTGGCTTTACCACTTCCTCACTTTGGAGACATGTCTGGAGGTGAAATGTATTTTATGCTCCTAAAAATGGTTGGCTATGCGATGATGCTCGGCGTGATAGATGTGATTGAGCAAGTAATGAGCAATGTAGCCATTGAGAAGATGGACCCGCTTGATAGAAAATGTGATTCCAATAACTCTTTATTAGCAATTTGGATTGGTAATATGGGGGCTACCTTTTTTGGGGGTATGACCAATTTAGATGGATTGGCTAAAAGTACGACTAATACAGTAGCTGGGGCTGTCACTAAGTTGTCAAACCTTTTCACTTCTTTGGTGCTCCTCATCTTTGTGCTTTTTCCTTTCTTATTAGGTTACTTACCCGAATATGCATTAGGAATTATTATGGTTTATTCAGGTTGGAAAATGATTGCCAACATTGCTCATGTTCGTGCAGAAGGCCGGTATGCACTTATCATGGCAGGTATATGTGGATTGTTAGTTTGGAAATTAGGAATCTTTGAGGGATTGCTTCTGCTGTTAGTTGCACACGCTATTATTCAGTTTATTTTTATGAAACGATTGGGTAAAAGTAACGCAGAAGTTTGGTCTCAATTCAAATCTACTTTCCAAGAGCAACCCAAGCATTCTGCTATCGAACAAGCAGATATTATGTCAGAACCAAGCGTTCCTATTTTAGATAAATTTCAATTAGCGATTAATAATCACAATTTGGATTTGTTGATGAAACTGTATGCGGATGAAGCTATTCTTGTTCCCTCTTTTTCTACTAAATTAAAAATGGGAAGTCAACAAATTCGCCAATTCTATAAGGATTTCTTTGAGAAGGATGATGTCCAAATTACGGTCTATCAAGTGAATACGCAAAAGGTAAATAATTTGAAAGTGGACACGGGAACATATTCAATGAAATGGAAAAACAGAGGTTTTGAAACTGAAAAGCATATTCGCTTTTCTTTGGTTATCAAAAATGGAAAAATTGTTACTGACCACTCAAGTGTTGAACCTGAATTTGGCAGTTCTATTGATAAATTGCCAAAAGCCTATCAAGGCGATTTTTCTTAGAATTTTATTTTCTAAGGTTTAAAACGAGAATTGATTTTTTTATTGGTTCTCGTTTTTTTCTTTTTTTTGATGGCACACAACGGTTAGTATATGAAGCGTTGGGCATTTAGAAGCACTTCTTTTCGGCTTATTACTACCTTTATTAAAAAGCACTCACTTTGACATAATTACTTATTGCCCAATGGTTTA
>JBMYXW010000248.1:0-5309 GCA_049608825.1 Chitinophagales bacterium | reverse complement strand
TCAATTGTTTAGGTCTCGCTTCTCACTTCCCACATCTTTCGTCCAAAGCCCAAAAGTCTAAATCAAGGTTTTTTGCTAAATCTTAAACGAAGAACTTAATTTTTAGCCCTTACTAAATTCCAAAATCGTCTTCCGAATAATGTCCACGCACTCATACAATTGTTCTTCGGTCATTACCAAAGGAGGTGCAAAGCGGATTTTATTTCCATGAGTCGGTTTGGCAAGTAGCCCATTGTCACGCAGTTTGAGACAAATATCCCAACCCATTTTGGAGTCTTCCGTTGAATTGATTACAATCGCATTCAACAAACCTTTACCACGCACTTCAGTAATTAAATTGGAAGGAATCGCTCGGAGTTCTCTACGCAAAATTTTACCCAAATATTCCGCATTTTCAGACAGTTTTTCGTCCACCAACACCTCCAAAGCTGCAATCGCCACTTTACAGGCCAAAGGATTGCCGCCATAAGTAGAACCATGCTGCCCAGGTTTGATAGAAAGCATAATGCTGTCGTTTGCCAAGACTGCCGAAACAGGTAAAACACCGCCTGACAAAGCTTTGCCAAGAATTAAAATGTCTGGATGTACGTCTTCGTGGTCGCAACACAACATCTTTCCTGTTCGAGCCAAACCCGTTTGTACTTCGTCTGCAATGAACAAAGCACCGTATTTTTGGCACAAATCATAAGCCCCTTTCAAATAACCATCGGCAGGAACATAGACACCTGCTTCCCCTTGAATTGGCTCCACAATGAAACCTGCCACATTGCCGTTTCCACTCTTCAATACTTCCTCTAGTGCGTTCAAATCATTGTAGGGAATTATCTCATATCCTGGCATCAAAGGACCATAACCGCCATAACTATCAGGATCAGTTGAAGCCGAAATAACACCCATTGTGCGACCATGGAAATTACCTTCTACAAAAATGATTTTGGCTTGATTTTCGGGAATACCTTTCACTTCATACGCCCATTTTCTACAAAGTTTAAGTGCAGTTTCTACGGCTTCAACACCTGTATTAATGGGCAATACCTTGTCGTAACCCAAGAGGTTGGTGATGTATTTTTCATACACGCCCAAAACATTGTTGTAAAAAGCACGAGAGGTGAGAGTCAGTTCACTTGCTTGGTTCACCAAAGCTTGGATGATTTTGGGATGACAATGCCCTTGATTGACAGCAGAGTAAGCTGACAAAAAATCATAGTATTTTTTGCCATTGGTATCCCAAACGAATACGCCTTCTCCTTTGCTCAAGACTACAGGAAGCGGATGATAATTGTGCGCTCCATACTTATCTTCCAATTCCATGAAGTGTTGACTATTGACTGTTGTTTGCATGATTGTTTGTTTTAAGGTGATAAACCTGTTGTTTTAATCAACAAAGTTATTAAAAATCAAAAACCTGCTCAAACTTTTAAGAAGTAGAACTCCCCAAGAATCGGATATTTCGCTTCAATCCTTCAAATTTTGTCCGCTTGACTGCCGATTTTCGAAAAATTTCATTGAATACTTCTTTGGTTAGTTCTTGCCATTCTCCTTGCTTCATTTTCAGTAAGTCTGGATGCGGTTCAAAAGCGGGTTCATTGTGGGGTTTGGCGAAGCGATTCCATGGACAAACTTGCTGGCAAACATCACAACCAAACATCCAATTGTCGAATTTTCCTGCCATTGAAGCAGGGATTTCGTCTTTTAGCTCGATGGTGAAATAGGAAATACACTTGCTGCCATCCACTATCTTGTCTCCTACGATAGCCCCTGTTGGACAGGCATCTATGCAGCGGGTACAAGTTCCACAATAGTCTTTAATGGGACCATCTGCTTCCAGTTCGAGGTCAATAATTAGTTCTGCCAAAAAAAAATAAGACCCAGCAGGACGGGTAATCAAAAGGGAATGTTTGCCGACCCATCCCACACCACTTTTTGCCCAAGCACGCTCCAAAACAGGAGCCGAATCTACAAAACATCGCCCACTTACCTCTCCAATTTCGTCTTGTATCCATTGTAGTAATTCCTTCAGTTTGTTCTTGATAACAAAGTGGTAATCCTTTCCATAAGCATATTTAGAAATTTTAGGAGCAGTCTCATCTATCTGTTTCGCAGGTGTTTGATAGTTGTATAAAAGCGTTACCACTGATTTTGCGCCTTCTACTAATTTGGTGGGGTCCAAACGTTTATCAAAATAATTCTCCATATAGGTCATTTTGCCATGATAGCCCCTTTGCAGCCATTCCTCCAAGTTTGCAGCTTCTTCCTCCAAAAATTCTGCTTTGGAAATCCCCACATATTGAAAGCCCATTTCATAAGCAGCTTGCTTGATTTGGTGAGTGTACTTGTGTTTTGACAAATTCATTTTTTGATTATTTTTCTCTATATTGGTTAGATAATTTTACTTAGGCAAACTAAAATATTAAATTAGGCATTTATAAAATTTAAATCGCTCGCTTATAAAATATTGTTTGAATTTGCATTTGAGTTTTTTATTTGAATTTGCCTTACGTCAACCCAAATGTATTGTATTCTCGTAAATTTAATTACCTTTCACGATTTAATTCTCCGATTCTTATGAAGCAATCCTACCCTATTATTTTATTTTTCTTGGCTGTATTGTGCAGTCTCACTACTCTTGACCTACAAGCACAAAATTATGCTTTGGATAGAATTTACAAACAGGGCTATCCTCGTATCAATGATTATCAATCCCAAAATGTCGTGTTTTATTTTTACGAATACGAATCCGAAGATTTAGATTTGCGACATTTTAGACTTAGCAATCCCGTACTTAGGTTGCTCCTTCCCAAGAAAGTCAAGGTGAAACTTCCTCCTTTGAAGTGGGCAAAAGACACAACGTATGCGGTTGGGTATGTGACGAATGGAGATGCAAAAGAAGGTTCTTTGGTCTTGATGATTGTTGCCAATTCGGCTACAAACCTCCCTACGTTTTATTTAGATTCCAATTTAGACCATGATTTTTCGGATGAGAAACCCGTTGTTTTTCCCAATGGAAACAAAAAATACCGTTCAGTTAGTATCAAAGATAAATTTGATAAAGAAAAGAGATATGATTTTTTGTTGCTCAATCCACTACACCAAGAAAATATTCCTGTAGAGTCAAAAGAAGCACCAAAAGAGGAGGTGGAAGAAATTGTTGAGCAAGTGCCAGAAGTTACCCAAAACAAAACGGTATTGGATATCAAAGCCTTCAATAAAAAAGCATTCTACATCAACCTCAAGGGATTTATTGGCACAGGAAAATTGAGGTATCAATTTGAAGCGCCTCTGGATACTTTTCCTATTGTTCAATATGAGATGAATTACATTCCCAAAGGTTTTGGGCTAGAATTGGGATATATTTACAAAAATTTTCAAATTAATGTTGTCGCCAATTATGAAAATATGTACTATTACACTTCAACATTGGATACGAGTTACCAGCATTTTATTGACCACAAAGGAGACTTACAAACTCCTCGAAAAACACTTACAAATATTGATCGCTTATCAAAAAATAAGTATTCTTATGGGCTAGATATTGGTTACAATCTCAATGCAGGCAAAAGGTTTGCCATTGCTCCATTTCTGCAATATACCAGATACAACTTCGAAAAAAACGAATACAATTCAGATACTCGTAAAATAGGTAAGGTGTATAATTTAGAGGAAAGATATACTATTGGAGGAGGCGTAACACTGAAAATGATGTTGACTTCTAAAAGCTTGTTAACCTATAGAGTTGTTTATCAGAAAGTAAACTTCAATCCAGAAGGGTTTTTTCCAGATGAATCAACTGTAAGTAATTACGAATTAGAATTGGAGCAGATGTTGATAGGGATAGGTTATACCTTGAAGTTATTTTAAACTTAATAATAATAAAACTATGAAAGCAGTCCTCAATCACCTTTTTGAGCATAAAACATTGTCCAAATCCGAAGCAAAAGAAATCCTCAAAAATATTGCAAAAGGCGCATACAATCCTCCGCAAATTGCCAGTTTTTTGACCGTTTTTATCATGCGGAGTATTACCGTTGAAGAATTGGAGGGTTTTCGGGATGCGATGCTCGAACTTTGTATTCCTGTGGACATGCAAGGGCGTGAGGTGATAGACTTGTGTGGAACAGGTGGTGACGGTAAAGACACTTTCAATATTTCCACTTTGTCGAGTTTTGTGGTAGCAGGTTCGGGGATAAAAGTTGCCAAACACGGAAATTATGGTGTTTCATCCGTTTCGGGTTCGTCCAATGTGATGCAGTATCACGGCTGCAATTTTAGCAATGATGTCGACCATCTTCGTCGCAAAGTCGATGAAGCCAATATCTGCTTTTTACATGCTCCTTTTTTCCATCCTGCCATGAAAAATGTTGCTCCCGTCCGCAAACAAATGGGCGTAAAAACCTTCTTCAATATGTTGGGACCGATGGTGAATCCCGCCTTTCCGCAGCAGCAATTGGTGGGCGTTTTTAGTTTGGAATTGGCTCGATTGTATGCCTATCTCTACCAAAAAACCAACAAACGTTTTTGCATTTTACATGCCTTAGATGGCTACGATGAAATTTCTTTGACAGGCTCATTCAAAGCCATCAGCAATGGAAAAGAACAACTCCTTGAAGCGAAAGATTTAGGCTTGAAGCCATTGAATGCCATTGATTTGACGGGTGGAACGACTATTGAAGAAGCTGCAAAATTGTTTTACACTATTTTGGAAGGTAAAGGCACTGCTCAACAAAACAGTGTTGTTTTTGCGAATGCAGGAATGGCTATCAAAACGGCTCGCCCTCAGCTGAGTATCGAAGATGCAATTGCAGTAGCAGAAGAATCATTGAAGAGTGGAAAAGCATTGAAGTGCTTCAAGGAATTGGTTAAGTGATTCAAAAATCTGCATACAATAAATACCGCTTGCGTTTTTCCTTAAACTGCTCCAAAGCAGGCTCCCAACTCTCTCGAATTTTGTATTCAGGCGTACCTGCAATGATTTGTTGACGCAAGCGAGAAGTTCCCGCTAATTTGTCAAAAAAGTTATTTTTGTTGAAGAATTGTGATTTGTCGGGAAAGTCTTGATAGGCTTGAATCAGCCACTTCAATTCGATTTGACGCTGCCCATAAAAGGCATTCAAACGCATGAGAGAAAGGTCGAAACCATAGCAGGTCTTATTTTGGTGTTTGGGATATTTTGCGCCTGCTTTGCTGACAGGCATGAATTGGAAGGGCATTTTTTGACGAGGTAATTGAGGTGCACCGATTAGCTGAAATTGTTTGTTGGTGCCACGCCCAATGCTGATGGCTGTTCCTTCAAAAAAGCAGAGAGAAGGGTA
>JBMYXW010000247.1:0-5311 GCA_049608825.1 Chitinophagales bacterium | reverse complement strand
CTATTTCATTCTTCTTGAGGAAACCCTTTTCTCAGATAACATCATCAAAAAGTTGACAAAAAACTCATCGAGTAACTTCGAATTTTTTTGATATTTCTCCCCTTTTTAGCACAAAAGCAACACGAGTCAACCTCTGTATTGCTTTTTTAATTCGAATTAAATTTAAATCTTGTTTCTTCTCTATAAATTTATTTTTAAGTTAATTAATATCATCCGATGCATTTGCTTCGAATAAACTTGTCTTGGATATCTGAAATAAGTAACTATAGATTATCACTACAGTTAAAACTTAGCAGATTTTAATCTACAGTCATTCGCTTATCGATTTTTAACTGTAGTTACCTTTAAGATATCTTTTTTAAAGATAAAACTCTAAAAAATAATTTTTTGTATATCAAACAATTTTTGCAAATGTACGAAATGATTCTCAATTTTGCAAGCAATTCTTGAATGCTTTAAACAAGACTAAAAGATTTAAATATATAAATCATTTGCTCTTATTTAGATAGTGCCAAAATTAGGGTGTAAAAAAATATTTCGCATTAAAAATAAATAATTATTTAATGAAAATTTAATTATTAAATTTTCACAGTAACTACTCTCAATAGAACAAATCAAAGTCTATAAAACAAAAAAGCCAAGTTCAAACACATCCCATGCTTGAACTTGGCTAATCAAATTCCTCCGAATCCCCAATTCCTGTTCCTATTCCTCCCTAGCATAAATCGCCACCTCCCCAACAAAAGAAGTAGCCGTTTCCATCGTCACCCTCACATATCGACTCGTCACATTCACCACATGAGCGTTCCAAACACCAGGATAGCGCAGGTCATCCACAAACAGCGGAGTCCAGTTGCCAGGCGTACCAATCGAAATCGTACAATCACCTGAATTGACCGCATCGAAAAGATAAATTTTGGTCAAATCGTATTCCGTGCCGAGGTCAATATAAGCCGAAGAAACCGAGCCATTCGATATCCAAATCGATGTAGGCGCAGTCGTGCTGCCGAGGTCAGGATTACCAATTGTCGCCTGTTCATCCACCAAGTTTTCAGCCTGCCCCACACCCGTTTCGATTGTCACCATATCCGTAGTCAAAGCCAATTGCTGCTCCAAAGTATAGCGTTTTGGAATCGCTCCAACGCCATCATTGACCAACACAAAAACAGGTCTTTCACTCACATCGACACTCACACTACCGCTATTGATGGTCAAAGTTGTTTCTGTGCCATCTCTATCCCCTTCCAACATTTCGACCAAAACTGCTTGATTTTCGCCACCTGCCAAAGACAAGTCATAGCCACTGACCGTTGTGCCGTCCGAAGTAGGCGACCAAACGGCATAAGCCGCATCGCCATCAGGATGCGTGAATTTGTAAATCCGTACATCCTCGTTTCCAGAAGCCACCTCGCTATCGAAGGTCATGCCCGTCAATCGGTTTTTCATCGTATAAACGTAGTACCAAGAAGGTTTTGCAGCCCAGTCATTGGAAGGGCTTTCGGTCAATCCAGAACTTTGGAAAATGGTGTTGTCAGCAGCGTTTACGTCTCGAAGCATGAACATTTGCGCCTTGTCAATACCTGCCGCAGCAATCGCCAAATAAGAGCGTATCAACCACTGTCCTTGCACTTCCTCATTGTCATAACCTGCAATTTGAGGCGCACGTTGGGCAGAAGTTGGGTTGGTATCGTAGCCAAATTCACTCAACCAAATCTCTTTACCCGGCATGTAATAGTTGCGGTATTCTACAAATGCTTCCAGTTTTTCCTTCAATCGGTCTTCTTCAGGCGAAATGCCATTGTTTGCGCCAGCGTGTTGTAGCCCAGCATCGTTGCTATAATGGTGTAGGTTGATGACATCAAAAGGAACAGAACCACCTCGGTATTGGTCTGACCACAATTTGATGGATTTCAAGTATTCCAAGTTCAAATTGGTGATGCCCGCCATTGCCATTTTTGCAGAAGGGTCGGCATTTTTCACGCCCACAGTGCTGCCCATTGCGCCTTGATGCCCGTCGTAATCCGCGCTACTCATTGCAGCATACTCAAACGGGGTGAAATACACGTTTTCATCCTTCCAAAAAGCATCGGGTTCGTTCCAATTCTCAAAGTATTGAATCGTATTCAAACCACTTTCTACAGGTTGGTCAGCTCTCAACTTCAAAGAACTACTGCTCACTGCATTGCTGCCATATCGAGCCACATATTGATACAAGTGGTCGGCATGTTCGATGTAGGAAAATGGGTCTTCGGCATCGTCGCCTACATGGTGTGGGCGTGCCAAGACTTCATTGAAGGGAGGATTCAACCAATGCGCTGTTCCTGTCATTGAAGGCGTGTTCAACAAACCCATGTTTTGGATATTTTCATAAAAACGGTCAAAATTCCAATTGGAGGTTACGTAAGTTGGATTGAAGGCATTTTCGTTGTTTGGATAGCCAGGATAGGTTGAGTTTGCATCCACATTTCCTTCGTCCCAACGCCATTGATGGTATTCACGCACCACACCTGTTGCTTGCATTCTACCCAAAGGGTCGTCAATAAAAGCATTCAAGCCTATCATTTGGTCCATTGCTGGAAATGCGTGTGGTGTTTCGGTGAGTTCCTCTTCTTCAATAGCTTCTGTAGCAGAACCATATAGAACAAGCTCGGACATACGTGTTTGTGGGCTGTGCAAAATGACCCGAACATAACGGGTTGTCACGGTAGAACCTGTGGTCAAATCGTGATTGCTCCACACATTTTCTTCCTTCAAGCTGTCCGTCAAAAGTGGTGTCCAATTGAAGGGTTCGCCTACTTCAATGGAAATCGGTGCAGGAGGTGTTTCTTCAAAATCATCGTAGAGATACAATTCCGACAATTCGTATTCTGCCCCCAAGTCAATAAATGCAGTAACAGGATAGTACCATGGATTTACGCCCGCTGTCCAAAATGTTTGTGGATTGGCAGGGTCGTCCATTGAAGGTTCGCCGACTTCTGTTTGTTCATCCACCAAAAAGGCAGCATCTCCCAAAGCAGATTGATTCAAAATCATGTCCGAGCTCAAAGCAATTCGCTGTGCAGGTCCTCCAATGACTTGTGCTGTTTTGGCAGTATCTACATTGGAGATGTCCGAAATATTCATGTTCTCCTCCAATGTTTGAACGGCAAAATAATACGTACTTCCCGACCAGAGCCCATCAATTTCAACACATTGCGACGTACCAGCTATTGCAGGAGCAGGTGTTCCAAAGTATTCTTTTGCTTTATTGAAGTTTTGAGGTGTGATAGGATTGGTGCTGTACCGTACATTATATACGGCAGCCGTTCCGACATTTCCATCGTCGCCTGGTGCTGTCCAAGTCAATTCTGCGCTGCTTTCATCCATTGTAGTAGCTACCAAATCGGTGATGGCATCAGGAGGTGTTTGGTCGGTATTGCTTGCATCAACAGGATAACCATACACTACCAATTCATTCACATTGGCATTGATGTCTGATTTGCTCAAACGTAGATAGCGGGTATTGACAAATAGGTTGTGCTGATTCCAAGAGAAAAAGCCCGAAAGGTTGTCAGTAAAGGCTTCTGTCCAATGACCAGGATAACCATACGAAACGGTCATGGGTGCTTGTCCGATGACATCCCTCAAAAAGACTTTGGTGACAATGTAAGGTTGCCCCAAATCTATATAGGCGTGAATCGGATAGATGGTATTGTTTTCCAAAGGAGTTGTCCATGTTGTTGCAGGGCTACCGCCTGAACTGGTCGCTGGCTCGCCTGCAATTTCTTGTTCGTCCACCAAATTTTCGGGTTCTCCCAAATCCGATTCGTTGACCACCATTGAAGGGTCAAGAGGTATTTTGCTTTCTTCCTCCAATTCTTCTGTATCAATACAAATCACATTGGAGATGCTTGAAATATTGGGCACTTCGTCCCATGTTTTGATGGCAAAACAGATGTTGGTATTGGCAGGCAATTGATTGACAGTGATGGTTTGTACCAATCCATTGGTTATCGGAATGGGTTCACCTTCGATAGGGATGGCACGGAAAAAATTGGTGGGAGTGATGTTCTCCAAACTCATTCTCATATCGTAGCTTTTTGCAGTACCTACATGGTCGTCGTCACCTACGGTTGTCCATCGAAAAGTAATGGAGTTGGCGGTGATGGTAGTCGCTATCAAATCGGTGATGGCAGCAGGAGGTGTGGTGTCTGTATCATTGGTTGTAAGTGTTGAAACGACATTGGAAATACCGCTTGTATAGCCCATTTCATCCGTGGTTTTCATGGCAAAATAGTAGGTGGTGTTTTGTGCCAAATTGTAAACAATCACACTTTCGCTGCTGCCTGCAATGGATGGAGTTGGTGCTTCCGTTTGGGTAGCATCTTCAAAGTTTTCGGAGGTAATCGGGGAAGTACTGTATCGGATGTCGTATTCGGTTGCTGTTCCTGTATTTTCATCATCGCCTGGTGCTGTCCATTCCAAAGTCGCAAAAGTACTGGATGGTGTGACCGACAAATCCGCAATGTCGGCTGGTGGTCCGGGGTCTAAACCTGCTGCCGAACCATACAAAACGATTTCACGGGTATTGGAATCGAAACTTGTTCGGGTAAATCGGAGGTAGCGGGTTTCGACATGCGTTTGAACATTTGTCCAAGTAAATAAATTGCTCAAAGTAACAGTCGCTAAGTTTTGCCATGCTCCTGGTTCGCCATATTCGATGATAAACTCATCCTCCCCGATAATATCGAACAAATAAACAGCATCTATCAAAAAGGTTTGTTTCAAATCTACATAGGCACTTGCAGGATGATTCTCAAAATCAGGCAGCCACAAAGTATTAGCTCCTCCACTATTGTTGCTTGCAGGGTCACCCGCCAATTCTGCTTCGTCAAAAAGTAATTTTGGGTTGCCAAAACCTGATTCATTGACTACTTCATTGGTGTCCACAGGAATAATGAATTGATTGTTGGCTAGCACATCCAAAGTCGTTTCTGATGCAATGTTGGAAATATCAGAAGTCAAATCGTCTTCGCTGCTGCTTTTGATGGCAAAATAATAGAGTGTGTTGGATTGAAGATTGTTGAGGGTAAAAGTTTCGGTTTCATCTCCATTTTCAGGGGTGGATAATCCGCTCACTTCAATTGCAGTATCAAAATTGGTATCGTCAATTGGGTCAGTGCTGTACCGCAAATCGTAGCTTACAGGTGCATCTGCTCCAATATCTTCACTTGGAACTGTCCACGATAATTGAACAGAATAAGGGGTCGGCAGGGCAGCGCTTAAATCTGTAACAGCATTTGGAGGATTGGATGTTGGACTGTCTTCGTAG
>JBMYXW010000246.1:0-5322 GCA_049608825.1 Chitinophagales bacterium | reverse complement strand
CTTTGTAGAAACTTAAATCTATAAAATGCAAAAAACAATCATAACTCCACCCATTGCCGAGAAAATACGAAAAGAATTGGCCATTCATGGACATACTCGTATAGACAATTATTATTGGCTAAATGAGCGTGAAAACCCAAAAGTAACGGCTTATTTGAATGCCGAAAACGATTATACCCAAGGAATGTTGGCACATACCAAGCCTTTGCAGGAAACACTCTTCAAGGAAATAGTGGGGCGCATCAAGCAAACCGATATGACGGTGCCTTATTTCTTGAATGGCTTCTACTATTATGTGCGTTATGAAGAGGCAAAAGAATACCCGATTTATTGCCGAAAAAAAGATAGCCTGGAAGCGGAGGAAGAAATCATGCTGAATGTGAATGAATTGGCAGAAGGACACAACTACTTCAAGGTGTCAGGGTTGAGCGTCAGCCCTGACAATCGCTATTTGGCTTTTGGAGTAGATAAAATCAGCCGCCGAATTTACACGATTCACTTCAAAAATTTAGCAACGGGAGAAATATTGACCGAAACGATTGCAAACACCACAGGCAGCGCAGTTTGGGCAAACAATAACAAAACCATTTTTTATACACAGAAAGATGAGTCTTTGCGGGCTTTCAAGGTATTCAAGCATCAGTTTGGTACTTCAACTTTGGAGGACATAGAAATTTTTCATGAAGAAGATGAGACCTATGTGGCTTTTGCACACAAAACCAAATCTCGTCAATACATTCTCATCAGTTCGCACAGTACATTGAGTACTGAATACCAGTTTTTGGATGCCAATGACCCTCATGGCAAATTTCAGGTATTGCAGCCACGGGAGCGAGACCACGAATACAATCTCTATCACTACGAGGATAAATTTTATATCAAAACGAATTGGGAGGCCAAAAACTTTCGTTTGATGGAAACATCTATTCACAAACCTTCAAAGGAAAACTGGCAGGAAGTGATTCCACATCGAGAAGGTACAATGTTGGAAGACATAGCCATTTTTGACAATTACTTGGTTTTGGATGAGCGACGAAGAGCCGTTAATTATTTGAGAATCATTAACTGGAAGGATAAAAGCGAATACTATATTGACTTTGGTGAGGATGTTTATTCGGTTTACATTGGCAACAATCCCGATTTTCATACCGACATTTTGCGGTATGGTTATACCTCTTTGACGACTCCCAATTCGGTAGTGGACATCGACATGAATACCCAAGAAAAAACGCTTCAAAAGCAGCAGGAAGTCGTTGGAGATTTTGATTCTACTAATTACCAATCTGAGCGACTGTTTGCAAAAGCATTGGATGGAACAGAGATTCCGATTTCGGTGGTGTACCGCAAAGATTTGGTCAAAAATGGTGACAATCCCTTGCTCTTATATGGCTATGGTTCGTATGGAGTGAACATAGACCCTTATTTTAGTTCTGCTCGTTTGAGTTTGATAGACAGAGGGTTTGTGTATGTAATTGCCCACATCAGAGGAGGCGAAGAAATGGGACGCTACTGGTACGATGATGGTAAATTGCTGAAAAAGATGAATACTTTTACCGATTTCATTTCCTGTGCCGAGCATGTTATTGACTTGAAGTTTACGAATCCCGATAAGCTGTTTGCGATGGGCGGAAGTGCAGGTGGATTGTTGATGGGAACTGTTATCAATTTGCGCCCCGATTTGTTCCGAGCGGCGATTGCAGCCGTTCCATTTGTGGATGTGGTCACGACAATGTTGGACGAAACGATTCCTTTGACAACAGGAGAATTTGACGAATGGGGCAATCCCAAAAACAAGGAATACTACGAATATATGTTGTCTTACTCACCTTACGACAATGTTGAAGCAAAAGACTATCCTGCCCTGTTGATTACCACAGGTTTGCACGATTCACAGGTACAGTATTGGGAGCCTGCCAAATGGGTTGCCAAATTGCGAGAATACAAAACAGATGACAATCCCGTTTTGCTGCATACCAATATGAAAACAGGTCATGGTGGTGCTTCTGGTCGTTTTGAACGCTTCAAAGAGGTAGCAATGGAGTATGCTTTTTTCTTGGATTTTTTGGAGGAATAGGATGTGTCTAAATAGAAAGATTTTTTTGACGAAATCTGTGGAATGAGACTACGGTAGTTTTCAAAACTACCGTAGTCTTTTTAAAAGAACTATGAAAAATCAATTCTGCAAACTCTCCATGAAAATTTGGTTGGTAATAGGAAGAAGACTCTTGAAGTTTAAAAGATTGAAGAACTGTATTGTAGGGAGCTTTCTTTGAAGAAGAAAAACTTCAAAAGTCTAAAACCAACCTTTTCTTCAAAGAACCAAAAATTTGTGAAATGAGACTACGGTAGTTTTCAAAACTACCGTAGTCTTTACTAATTTTGTAATGTACCCAAGTATTTCTCATTCACCTTCATTCCCAACTGTTGCGCCTTCAATGCGTCTTTCAATGCTGCGGATTTGTTGCCCATTGCATTGTAGGTCAATGAACGGTGAAACCAGTTAGCAGCATCTTTTGGCTTCAATTGAAGGGAAAGATTGAAGTCTTGAAGAGCTGCCTCAAGTTTACCCGATTCCCGATTTGAAATACCTCGCCAGCCCATTGCTTGAGCGTGGTTGGGGCGGTATTTTATGAAAAAATCAAAATCGATAACCGCCTTTTGGTGTTGGTCAGTCGTAGCATACAAGACGGCTCTATTGAGGTAAGCATCCGTATAAAGTGGGTCGATTTTTATTGCCTCATTGAAGTCCTTCAAAGCAGGCTCATACTGTTTTTTGCGGTAGTAAACAGCCCCTCGATTGTTGAGTGCTTTTGCATTGTTGGCGTTGAGTTCCAGAGTTTTGATGTAATCTGCCAAAGCCAAGTCATTTTTTCCTTGACTAAAATAGACATTTCCCCGATTGTTGAAAGCTAAGTCGTATTTGGGACGTACTTCAAGGGCTTTGGAGTATTCAGCCAATGCCCTGTCTTGTTGTTTATTATCTCGGTAATAATTTCCTCGATTGTTGTAGGCTACGGCTACTTGTGGGTAATATTTAATCACATTTGTCCAAAGCGTTTCGCTGTTTTCCCACGTTTTGCTTTGTTGAAAAGTAATGCCGAACATTCCTACTAAATAAATGCCCAACATTGCCATTGTTGCCTGCTTCACGGCAGGTTTTTCCTTCAATAAATAATTGATGCCTTCTGCAAGTATCACAAACAAACCGATATAGGCAATGTAGGTGAAACGGTCGGCAAGATAGGCTTCACCTGCGCTTACGACTTGCAGCAAAAACACAATATTGACGAAGAAAAAGAAAGCTCCAAAAGCTACAACTCGTGTGTATTTGGTGCTTTTCCATATTCCCCACATTATTGCACCCAAAATAAAAGGGCTGATATAATAAGCCATTGGCAACAAACCGTTTATCTTGTCAGGGTAGGGATAATAAGTAGATAAAGGAAAGGGAACAAAAACTTTGTAAATGTAAATCAACAAACCGTGAGGGGCAAAGAGTAGCTTGTCTAAAATGGTGAAATCGTGGGTTGTGGCATTGAGGCTACCCTTGCTGCCGAGTATGAAAACACCTGCAAGCCCAAAAGCCAAAGAAATCAAAAACATCGGTATCTTTTCGACAATTAGGTTAATTTTGAGGGGGCGTTTGAAATAGTAATCTATTGCGAGTAGAGATAAGGGCAGCGAAACAGCTTGTATTTTGGAGAAGCCAGAAAGAATGAAAAGGACATAAAGGCTGACCAAATATTTGGTTTTGTGTATCTTTCGACTGCGGTAATAAATGTAGCTGATCATTGCACCAACATAAAAAACGGCAAACAATACGTCTTTGCGTTCGGTAACCCAAGCTACGGATTCGACCCGCATCGGATGAAAACCAAACAAAGCAGTGACAATCAATGTGACCATCAAATTGGCTCGTAGCAGCAGCATGAACCAAAAAACAAGAGCAGTTGCCAATAAATGCAGCCACAAATTGTTGAAGTGATACCAAAATGCGTCCAAACCAAACAAGGAACGTTCTATCAAGTGGGTGAAAATGGGCAATGGATTGTAGTTTCCACTGATTTGATGGGTGAAAATATCCACTACATTTTCCATTGTGAATGCCACCAAATAGGGATTTTCGGTGATGTAGAGATTGTCGTCCCAATTGGTAAATTCAGCCGAAAGGGTGGGTAAAAAAGCGATAACACTAATGACCAAAACCGCCAGAAAGCCCATTTTGGTGCGAGAATTTGCCCATATCCATTTGGAGTAAGCAATCGGATGATTCAGATTGGGTTTCTTTCGTTTTGAAGTTGGGCGTTTGGGAGTGCTTTTTTTTGCCATTGTACACTTTTTTTTAGTAGAACAATAGATTACAAAAGTTTTCAAAACTTTTGTAATCTTACTTTTCAAGCTTTTATTTAGAAATAATAATAAAAATACTTCATGGTCAAGGGAACAAATATAAGAAAAGCCTACGGCAATTTGCAGGTATTGAAGGGCGTAGATATTGAAATCCAAAAAGGAGAGGTGGTTTCTATTGTGGGGTCTTCGGGAGCAGGTAAGAGTACCTTATTGCACATTTTGGGAACTTTAGATCGCCCAGATGTAGGAGAAGTGACCATTGATGGTCAGGTGATTAACAAACTATCTGACAAGAATTTGGCAAAGTTTCGCAACCAAAAAATTGGTTTTGTTTTCCAGTTTCACCACCTTCTACCCGAATTTACTGCTCTCGAAAATGTCTGTATTCCTGCCTACTTGATGGGAAAAAATGAAAAAGAGGTGGTCAAAGAAGCCCACCGATTGTTGGAATTTTTGGGATTGAACGATCGAGTGACCCACAAACCGAATGAACTTTCGGGGGGGGAACAGCAAAGGGTTGCAGTGGCTCGTGCTTTGATTAATCGCCCTTCGGTCTTATTGGCGGACGAACCTTCGGGTAATTTGGATTCGGATAATTCTACGGATTTGCACCAATTGTTCTTCAAACTTCGTGACGAATTTGACCAAACGTTTATTATTGTGACACACAATGAACAGTTGGCGAATATGGCAGATAGAAAGTTGGTGATGCGGGATGGAGGATTGGTGCTTTAGGGATTGTGTTTGGGTTGATAATTGGTGTTTGTAGAGACGTTTTAGTAAAACGTCTGTACGTGTTTGGGTTGATAATTGTGTTTGGGTTGATAATTGTGTTTGGGTTGATAATTGGTGTTTGTAGAGACGTTTTAGTAAAACGTCTGTACGTGTTTGGGTTGATAATTGTGTTTGGGTTGATAATTGTGTTTGGGTTGATAATTGGTGTTTGTAGAGACGTTTTAGTAAAACGTCTGT
>JBMYXW010000245.1:0-5338 GCA_049608825.1 Chitinophagales bacterium | reverse complement strand
GGGCTGCCATTTATGCCAATCAATTGGAGTGGGCAAAAGGCTTTTTTGAAGCCAATCAAGAAAAAATGAGGACTTCACAAGCCTCCTTGAAGGTTTATGCCAAAGCGGTTTTGGAGTTTCACCAAGACCAGTTTCAAGCCACAATTGACACCCTCCAAGCCTATAAACACGAGCAGGATTTTTGGCGATACAAAGAACACAAAGTTTTGTTAATCAAGTCCTATTACGAGCTCGACGATGACGAACAACTCCTCAAACTCTTAACTGCCTTCAAACAATACCTACTCCGCCACAAAGATTCCACTTTTACTCCTCATTTTCTGCAAGTGTATCAAGCTTTTATCGCATCTGTTGAAGGGCTGTATGAGCTGCAAACGATGCCTGTTTATCCTGTTTCAGGGAGAATTGAAGCGGCTCGGCGATTGAAGGGAAGTATTGAAGCGGCGGAGCAGATTGCGGAGAAGAGGTGGTTGGGAGAGAAGGTTGAGGGGTTTTTGTAAAATAGAAAACCCGAAAACTCGTTCAACAGCGATGCATCACTCTGTGCTTAAAATTTTTAGGTATTGGATATTCTTATTTATATAACAAGCAAATGATAGGTTTTCGTTCATTATTTAGAAAAATTATTTCAAATCACCTTATTAAGCGTCAAAGTGATTTCGTAATTTATCGCATTGGTTACCAAATTCCAATCAAAAGTAATGCTGTTTGGGATGCTTTCTGAGCAATTCACTAAAGACGTTGCCAAAGGTTCTTCTACGGTTATTTCAATTTTTTTAGTGTTTTGGCAACTTCCAAAGGCTTTAATAGTATTCGTATCTATTTTTTCTGTTTCTTTCGGTTATCTTTGTGGAAAATAATATTAATTTATTGTATGAATCGTATAGTAGAATTGCAACAAATAGCAAGCCAAGTACGTCGAGATATTATCCGTATGGTAAGTAGTGCAGCATCTGGTCATCCAGGAGGCTCATTGGGGTGTGCCGATTTCTTGACAGCTCTTTATTTTGAAGTAATGGACAGAAAGGAGGACTTTGAAATGGATGGAATTGGAGAAGATGTGTTTTTCTTATCCAATGGACATATATCTCCTGTGTTTTACAGTGTTCTTGGAAGATCGGGCTATTTTCCGATACCAGAAATGGCTACTTTCCGCAAATTGAACTCTCGACTTCAAGGACATCCTGCTACCGAAGAAGGACTTCCTGGAATCCGAATCGCAAGTGGTTCATTAGGGCAAGGCTTGTCTGTGGCAGTTGGTGCAGCAATGGCAAAAAAACTCAATGGAGATCAACACCTTGTTTATTCACTTCATGGTGATGGAGAGCTACAGGAAGGGCAAATATGGGAAGCCATGATGTTTGCAGCACACCACAAAATCGACAACTTAATCGCTACGGTTGATTGGAATGGACAGCAAATTGACGGTTCTAATGATGATGTACTTTCTTTGGGCGATTTACCTGGCAAGTGGGCAGCTTTTGGCTGGGAGGTGCTTCATGTAGATGGACACGATATCCAAGCGATTTTGGATGTAATGACAAAAGCCAAGAGTTTGGTAGGGCAAGGAAAACCGATTGTCGTGTTGATGAAAACCGATATGGGCAGAGGCGTGGATTTTATGGCAGGAACACATCACTGGCACGGAAAGGCTCCAAATGCGGAACAAACAAAAGTTGCTTTGGCACAGTTAGAAGAAACGCTTGGGGATTATTAATATTCAATTTTGAAGGATTGAATTTTGAAGGATTGAATTTTGAAGGATTGAATTTTGAAGGAAAAATAATACAAAATAAAAAAATGCAAACTACTACTGCAAATAAATTAGATAAATATACTTCAACGGGCAAAAAAGATACCCGAAGTGGATTTGGAGATGGATTGTTGGAATTGGGGCGAGAAAACGAACAAGTTGTTGGATTGTGTGCCGATTTGACGGGTTCGTTGAAGATGAATGCTTTTGAAGACGAATTCCCCGATAGATTCTTCAACTGTGGAGTTGCAGAGGCGAATATGATGGGCGTTGCAGCAGGCTTGACGATTGGTGGCAAAATTCCATTTACAGGAACATTTGCCAATTTTTCGACAGGAAGAGTCTATGACCAAATCCGTCAGTCGATTGCCTATTCCGACAAAAATGTGAAAATCTGTGCTTCTCATGCAGGGCTAACTTTGGGAGAAGATGGTGCAACACACCAAATATTGGAAGACATTGGAATGATGAAAATGTTGCCGAATATGACGGTCGTTGTTCCTTGTGATTACACCCAAACCAAATTGGCAACCAAAGCCATTGCAGCACATCATGGTCCTGTTTACCTTCGATTTGGTCGCCCGAAATGGCCCATTTTTACGGATGAAAACCAAACATTTGAAATTGGTAAAGCGCAGGTAATGAGCGAAGGAACAGATGTGACCATCATCGCTTGTGGGCACTTGGTGTGGAAAGCAGTGGAGGCAGCTCGTATTTTGGAAGAAAAGGGTATTTCGGTGGAATTAATCAACATGCACACGATTAAACCCTTGGATATAGAAGCAATTATCAAGTCGATAGGCAAAACAAATTGTGTGGTAACAGCCGAAGAGCATCAAAAAAATGGTGGTTTGGGCGCAAGTGTGGCACAAGTTTTGGCGGAACATCACCCAGCCCCTCTCGAAATGGTCGCAGTCAATGATACTTTCGGTGAAAGTGGAACGACCGAAGACCTATTGACCAAATATGGCATCAATACGGACAATATTGTAGAAGCCGCTCACAATGTGTTGAATAGGAAAAGATAGAAAAAAATAAAAATCAAATTTGATGGCTCAGACAATCAGCGATAAGGAAATACTGGATAAATTTAACAATCCTGCAACCAAAGAAACGGGGTTTAGGCTTTTGATGGAAAAATATCAAGAGAAACTCTATTGGCACATCAGACGAATGGTTGTAAGCCATGAAGATGCGAACGATGTATGTCAAAACATGTTTGTCAAAGTTTGGAAAAACCTCGGAAGATTTCGGGCAGATTCCAAACTATATACATGGTTGTACCGAATAGCAACCAACGAATCACTCACCTTTATAAATAAGCGTAAAAAACGCGACTCTGCTCCACTTGTCACCGAAGACTATGATTTGTCTGCCCAACTAAAGGCTGACCCCTATTTTGATGGAGACGAGATTCAAATCAAGCTACAAGGTGCGATTGACACACTCCCGCCCAAACAAAAGCAAGTATTTTTAATGCGTTATTATGATGGTTTAAAATACGATGATATGTCGGAGGTTTTGGAAACCTCAGTAGGAGCCTTAAAGGCTTCTTATCACCACGCAGTCAAGAAGGTAGAAAAATACTTAAAAGGGAATTAAACTATTCTAAAAGGCTGTTATCTAAGAGGTGTATATGAGGACAGAAAAATCATGCAAATAGAAAAACGAAACATATTATCCAAAGAGTTGAATGACTTGACTCCAAAATTGGCTGCTGTGATTGGCAGTTTGGGAATCAACGATTTTCGCCTACCTGATGCGTATTTCCGTCAGCTTCAAGAAGAAGTAATGGGAGACATTCAAGAAATGCGAACAATTGAACAAGATGCTCCAAACCTTCACTCTATAGAGTCAAAAGCTACATTTAACCTACCTACCAATTATTTTGAAGAACTTCAATCAAGTGTTTGGAGTCAAATCGAAGTAGAAGAAGGTATTGAAGCCATCACTCCTGTTTTGGACAGTATTGAAGAAAGCAAAGAACAAACTATGTCCTTGCCTATCAATTTCTTCAATGAACTACAAGAACAGGTTTGGAGTAGTATTGAAGTAGAAGAAGGTCTTGAAGCCGTCACTCCTGTTTTGGACAGCATTGCTGAAAAAAATGAGGAGTCTATGTCTTTACCTAGCAATTTCTTCAATGAACTGCAAGAACAAGTTTGGAGCAGTATTGAAGCAGAGGAAGGCATCAAAGCCGAAACTCCCATGTTGGATAGTTTGGCAAAAGAAAATTCATTTGCACTTCCAACAGCTTACTTTGACAATCTTCAAGAACAAGTTTGGAACGGTATTGAAGTAGAAAAAGGCATCGAAGCGGAAACGCCTATATTGGACAGCTTGGCAAAAGAAAATTCCTTTGCACTTCCAACAGCTTATTTTGACGAATTGCAAGAGCAAATCAGGAGCAGTATTGAAGTAGAAGAAGGCATCGAAGCGGAAACGCCTATGTTGGATAGCTTGGCAAAAGAAAATCCTTTTACCCTTCCAGCAGGTTACTTCAATGAAATGTCAGATGCTTTAATGGTAGAAATGGTAGAAAACGAATCAGAATTGGAAATGAGTACCTTGAACAAGGCAGTTTCCAAAAATCCGATTCCTTTTACGATTCCCAAAGCCTATTTCAAAAAGCTGCAAGAAGAAGTGCTGCGTCAAATTCGCAAAGAACAAGGAGGACGTGGTCGCATTCGTCAGCTTCAACCAATTATTCGTCAATTGGCTCGCTATACAAGCGTAGCTGCTGCTGCGATGGTTCTTTTGGTGGCAGGTATTTGGATGCTTGATATTCAGAAAGAATTACCTCCTAATTCTCCCTGTGACTATGCTAGTGTGGGTGCAAGCCCTGAAATCTGTATGGAAAAAATAAATTCTTTCTTAGAAGGTTTGTCATTAAACGATTTGGAAAGTTTTGCCTCTAACAATGCAGACATCAATGAAACCTTGTCTGACAATCAAGTTTTGGAAAATGTAGATGTCGAATCCATGAGTTTTCAAGCATTAGATTTTGACATTGATAAGAGCGATTTAGAAGATTTTATCAATGACGAGATGGACATCGGAACCTTTGAGATGGATATGTCTGACCTTGATATTGAAGGTTTGGATATTGACATCAGCGCAGAAGACTTAGAAAACCTTGACCTCTAAAATACTAAAATCGACATAAAATATTAAGTAATTCTTATGAAAAATATATCCCTTCAAATTGCCCGAATAAGTATGTTGGTGCTACTTTGCACCATGACTTTCGCTACCATATCACCATTAGAAGCCCATGCTCACAGCACCAAACAAGAAGACATCAAAGCCATGTGGGTAGCTTATGTGATCAATAAGGCTACTTTGAGTGGTGAGGAGGCTGATAAATTTTCGAGTGTATTCAGAGGATACCAAGAAAAACTGGATGCTGTAAAGTCTATGTCTGATATTTCGGAACAAGAAGGTGCTCGCTTGAAAGCAAAACAAGCTTTCTTGAGCGAATTGAAGAAAAACTTCTCAAGTGATAAAGTTGACGAAATCTTGACCGCCTACAAAGAATTTCAAATAAAGATACTTGACTATCTCAAAAAGAAAAAAGTGGCAGGA
>JBMYXW010000244.1:0-5343 GCA_049608825.1 Chitinophagales bacterium | reverse complement strand
AGTGACTTCTTCAAAAAGTGTATTTTCAAATTTTGAAGGCTGCCATTTTTGATTGGCATTTTTGTGGTCTAAAGTCAGTGTTTGATTGGTTTTTACATTTTGCAGTTTTTGTATCTGATTGTCTGACCAAATTACGGTCAGTTCATCTATTTGCGTATTTTTCCCCAAGCCAAAATGCAGAAATGGTTCGCAAGCAGATTGAAACCCTCTTGTTATGGTCTGTTCAGCAAACTGCTCTTGATTGCCGTATTTCAATAAAATCTTTGCCCCTAATCCAATGGGGTTTTGGGCATTTCCTTTTAGTTGTATGCGTAAGTATCCATTTTTATTATTTACCTTTCCGATGGATTCATTTCGATACAATTGCATCTTGCTGTCCAAACTATTGACCACCAAATCTAGGTCGCCGTCATTGTCCAAATCTGCATACGCTGCTCCATTGGAGTGTTCTCGATTGTCTAAGCCCCACTGAGTCGATTGTTTTTTGAAGGTGAGGTTACCTTGATTTTGATAGACATAGTTGGGGGTTTTGGTGGCGGACATTTGGCTTTGAATCTCGGTGAACTTGACGGTTTTGTTGATATTTTTCGCAATTGGGTTGAGCTTTTTTTGTTCGTCCTTGTTGAGTACATCTCGTTTGTAGCCATTGGTGATGTAGAGGTCTTTGAAGCCATCGTTGTCCAAGTCTGCAAAGAGTGTTGCCCAACTCCAATCGGTTGTAGCGACATTTGCCATCTGTGCGATTTCGCTAAAGGTCAGTTTGCCATCGACTATCCCATTATTCAATTGCAGGGCATTCCGCATGTATTGATACTGAAACCCATACTTTACGAATGTCCAAAAGAGCTTTGGGTTCATAGGTGCCATATTCACTTTTTGGCGTTTGTTGTCTTCTGCCATCATATCCAGACTGAAAATATCGAGGTTTCCGTCATTGTTGAAGTCCGCAACATCTACACCCATTGAAGTATTCGAGGTGTGTTTGATGGCTTGGTCAATGATGTCGGTAAAAGTCCCGTTTCCATTGTTTCGATAAAGGTAGTCGTGTTCTTCGTAGTCGTTGGCTACATAAATATCCGTCCAACCGTCTTTGTCAAAATCACTTGCTACGATTCCCAAACCAAAGGCGTGGTTGTTGATGCCTGCTTGTTTGCCAATTTCCGTAAATTTTCCGCCATCGTTTCGGTAGAATTTGTCTCGGTAATCTTCGGGCGGATTTGCCATTGTTTCCTTCAATTTTCCAAGCAAAGTATTGAATCTAATCGGATGATTGATTATGTAGAGGTCTAAATCTCCATCTTTGTCGTAATCCAAAAAAGTAGATTGGGTACTGTGTCCATCTTCTGCAATGCCGTATTCTGTGGCACTTTCGGTAAAGGTTACAGCTTTGGAGTCGCCTGATGTTCCATTGTTAATGAACAATTGGTTGCGGCGAAGTTGAGGATCTCCAAACCATCCTGAACAGCTTTGGTAAATGTCCATCCATCCATCGTTGTTGATGTCGACAAGGGTGACTCCTGTACTCCAATTCATCCCTGTGTTGATGCCTGCTGTTTGGGTGATTTCACTGAATTTCCAGTTGCCTTCGTTGATATACAGGCGATTTTGTCCGAAATTGACGGAGAAATACAAGTCGGTCAAGCCGTCGTTGTTGAAGTCTCCTAAGCCTACTCCTCCTCCATTGTAGAGGTATTGGTATTGAAAATAGTTGATTTCGTCGTTTTCGATTACCTTATTCGCAAAATCTACACCTGTTTCTTCAGCAGACATCTGGGTGAAGAGTTTTACATTGGAGGTCGGTGTTGAAGTTGTTTGGTCAACCTGTTTTGAAGTGCCTGAAGCTGTTTGATTGTTTTCATTGCAGCTCAACAATAGCAATAAAACGCTGATTGTTAGCATTTTTGTAAAAAAAGAATGGAAAGTCATTTTAGTTGTTCTTTGGTTTGGTTCAATTCTGTATTAAAAGCCCGTTAGGACTTGAATATTTGTAGAAAAATAATGAAGATAATTACAGAACTCCATAGGAGTTCAATCTAAATAGAACGAGCAAAGGTAACCAGACAAAAATAGTTTAACATCAAATATTTGGTAACTAATTGATATTTAGTTTATTCAAAATTCATCATTCACTATTCAAAATTGTACAGGTACTTACCACTCACTCGTATCCACGCCATCTAACCATTCTTGTACAAAACCCACAACTTCCTTTAATGTTCCCTCTTCAAACGGAGATTTGAGGTTCGCAATCTGCAATGCTTCATTGAAGCCCACACTTCCACCGACTTTGCACAAACGCAAATAATCTTGCCAAGCTCCTTCAAAATCTTCTTGTGATTTTTTCCAAAATTGAAGGGCGCAAATAGTAGATAAGGCATAACTGATATAGTGAAAAGGGGCAGAGGTGACATGAGTAGTAGAGTGCCATTTTCCTCCTTGCTCCAAAAAAACATTGTCATCATAGTGAGTATCGGGGCGATAAGTCTGTTCAATTTTGCGGTAAGAAGCCCCCAATGTACCTATCGAAATATTGGGATTTCCGTAAACAAGGTGTTGAAATTCATCTTCAATAGAAGCGTGAATCAATAAGTTCAATGCACCTGTGAGTTTTTGATAGCGAAACTTTTGGGTGTCTTCTCCAAAAAACAAAGGATACCAATTCCATGTGAAATACTCCATTGCAGTAGAGTGGATTTCTGCAATATCGGGAGCAGCCCAAAAATAACCTCCCCATTTTTTTCCTACTTCCAAACTTTGTATTTTTTGAAAGGCATGACCAAATTCGTGAAAAATGGTGGTTAGATTGTAGGAACGTCCAAAAAAGAAAACATTGATGAAAGGGTATCCGTGGCTTGGAAAGAAACCACAAAAATTGGCACCCTGCAATTTTTTAGGGTTATCCGAAAAATCAATCCAATTGTTTTGAATCATATCCTCAAAAAGAGTGACGGTTTCGGTTGATAGTTCTTGAAACGTTTGTTGGATACGGGCAATGATGGTCGGTAAATCCTCTTTCAATTTCGCATCCCCTGTTTTGAAGGATAGACCATCATAGTGGTACAACTGCTCATAACCCAGCCTTTTTCGTTTTTGCTCTGCAAGTTGGGTACTTAGAGGTGTCACATATTGAAGCACTTGCGCCCGAAAACCTTGAGTTTCTTTCGGACCATAATCGTATTTTCGTACATTTTTGTAGCCCAAAAACATGAAATTTTCATAGCCCAATTGCTCCGTCATATTTTGACGAGCCTCTAAAACCTTTTGGAAAATATCCTCTATTGCAGAAGCATTTCGCTCTATCACTTTCCAAAAACCATCATACGCCTCTTTGCGAATAGCTCTATTGGGGCTTCCTGTAATCCGACCGATGCCCTTCATGGTGTAGTCTTTGCCTCTGACATGTATTTTTACGCCCGACCGCAACTGAAAAAAATCGGTGAATAGCTGATTCAATTTTTGGTTGCTTTCAATGAAAACAGGATTTGCCTCCAAGGACTCTGCTTCTGCAATTTGTAAAAACAATTTGCCCCACTTTTTTCCGATATTTTCTCTGAAAGGAGACTTCAATAAAGCGGCATAAAATTCCGATTTTAGGTTGTCTAAAATCGGAATTTGCTTGCTGTAATATTGTTTTTCCTCTTTATAAAAATCATCCTTAAAATCGAGCGTATGCCGAACATAAGCCAAAAAATAATTGCCTTTTACTTCAATATCCAAATCGTTGAAACTTGCAATTGCGTGAAAACAAGCATCTTGGTTTTTGGCTTGCGCTATCTCATTGATGAAGTTTTTTATTTGAAGCTGTACAGAATTCATGTCTATACGCTTGTATTCAATATTCTTAAAATTCATTTGAGTGTATTTAAACAATGAGTTTATTCTAATCTTCAATTTCCTTCACCAACTTTATCAAATCTGGGTCATTTCTATCAATCTCTCCTTCGGGATATTCCATATTCAAAGCCTCCAAAGTCTCAACAATGTGTTTGCTGATAAGGTATTCTTTGTACCAATTCTTGTCAGACGGCACAACAATCCATGGACTATCTTCGGGGCTGCAATTGTCGATTACACCTTCATAAGCCTTGCGGTATTCAGGCCATTTTTTGGCTTTGTCGAGATCATCCGCACTGTATTTCCAATGTTTGGCGGGATCAGTCGCACGTTCATAAAAATCTTGTTTTTGGGATTCTTCCGAAATATGTAGGTAAAACTTCAAAATTCGAGTACCTGAATCGTGTAAGAATTTTTCAAAATTGTTGATGTGCTCAAATCGACGATAGGTTTCTTCTTCCGTTATCCAGTTTTCGACTCTTACAATCAAAACCTCTTCATAATGAGAGCGATTGAAGACTTGAATCATACCCTTGGCTGGAGCATGTTTGTGAACTCTCCACAAGAAATCGTGGGATGCTTCTTCGGGAGTTGGTTTTTTGAAAGAGGTAACTCGCACACCTTGTGGGTTTACAGCATAAAATACATCTCTCGTAGCTCCATCTTTGCCGCTTGCATCCATTCCCTGCAATACAATCAACAAAGCCCATTTAGATTCCGCATACATTACTTTTTGCAGTTCTCTAAGACGCTCATTGTATTTTGCAGTCTTTTTTTTAATTTTTTTCTTATCAATATCTTTGGGGGGAAGGGTAGAAATTGCTAACAAATCGGTCTTTCTCATGTTGTTTATTTTAAGATTCTGAAATTGATGTTGTAATTTAGGACTAAAATATTAATTTTGAAGAATCTTTGATAAAAAATCACTTGTGATTATTCAAATCATAAGCTTTAACTCTATGATAATCAAATGAAAACATTATACTTAATACGTCACGCTAAGTCAAGTTGGAAAGACTTGAGTTTGGATGATATACAGCGTCCCCTCAATAAAAGAGGAAAAAAGGATGCGCCTCGAGTGGGAGCTTACTTAAAATCAAAAGATGTAGCCCCTGACTTGATGATTAGTAGCCCCGCAAAACGAGCCTATACCACAGCAAAATTAATTGCGAAGGTGTTGGATTATGAAGAAAGTGACATAGTAAAAAATAAGAAATTGTATGTATTTGACTACAGTGGCAAGGATGTAATGGAGGTCTTAAGAAAGGTTGATAATAAACACGATGTAGTCATGATTTTTGGTCACAACCCTACTTTTTCTCACCTTTCCAGTAGCTTTACTGATAAAGAGGTGGAAATGCCGACTTGTGGAGCAGCTTGTTTCCAGTTTGATACAAACAAATGGAAGGAAGTGGAAGATGCAGATGCCGAAATGGTTTTCTATGTCTATCCAAAAATACTCTAACTAGTGCTGAATGGCTCTATTGTTGAATTGTTATATTGCTTGGT
>JBMYXW010000243.1:0-5362 GCA_049608825.1 Chitinophagales bacterium | reverse complement strand
TTAATCAACTGTAAAGGTTTGGTTTGAGTAAGTGAACTGATTGTATTTTTCAAGCTCTTGGTAATACCTTGATTAATTAAATGTTTTTTGTCGTAAATCGGTAATTTTCGATACACCGCCGATGCCGCATCGTAACTTAATTCTTGTACCAAAAGCTTTTCCCCTTCATAAAAATACTCATTCATCAATTGATTGGCGAAGTTTAACATATACTTCGGGTCGGTCAAAAAGTGGTCTCTAAAAAACAAGACCATAACTTTGGGGGGAGGTGTAGTTTTTGCAATCACATTTTTGGTCATCAAGTACCACCATCGAGAAGAACTTCCTCCAAGCGCAAATTTACTCACCTTTCGTTTTAGGATGGATTGAAGCAGTATGTGATTCACATTTCGCCCTACCATCGAATTGCCCAACAATACAATATCAGGTTGATAAGAATTCAATTCAGCCAAATAAGTGGCCTTCATCTGAGCAGGATTATCCAAAGACAAAGTGCCTCTTTCTTTTAATGGAATCACTTCTTCTTTCAATGTATTTATCCAAACCGAAAGCAGTACAATTGGCAACAAGACCAAAACCAACAAAACAGGTAATTTTTTCATCTTTCTGAAATCTACAATGAATGTACAGACTTCAAAAGTTTCTAAAACTTTTGAAGTCTCATCTTTAAATATTTCAGAAGTTTCCAAAACTTCTGAAATTTATTATCTGTGCTATCTGCGAAATCAGCGATTTAAAACTGAAAATAAATAAATGACTGTCCACCTTCAACACCCAATATCACCGCTCCTGCAATACACAAACCCAACAAAAAAGCTCCAATATAGAGATTGCGCTGTGCGATAGGCTTCAAATAGTGCTTCACCACAAAAAACAGCGAATAAAAAGCCATCAACAAACCGATATACAGTGAAACCAACAAGTCATTGAAGTTCGTATAAAGTGGAGCATTTACCAAATTGTCCATTAACCATCCTAAACTTGAAGTCCGAAACAATGCCCAGCCAAACAAGGTAATACAAATCATCACCGACCAGCTCAAAATCCACTGCCAAGCCACTTTGGGTTTCCACTTGCCACCCAAACCCAGTTGGTGATACACAAACAAAATAACTCCATGATACACGCCCCAAGCAATAAAATTCCATGCTGCTCCATGCCACAAACCACTAATTCCCATTGTAGCAATGACCACCCAAAAGAACTGCCACTGTGTCGAAACTCTTGAACCGCCCAATGGAATATACAAATAATCACGAATCCAAGTCGAAAAAGAAATGTGCCAACGCCGCCAAAAATCGGAAGGTGAAATGGCAATATAGGGGTTCTTGAAGTTTTCTATCAATTCAAAACCCAACATTCGAGAAGTACCTCGAGCAATGTCGGTATAGGCGGAAAAGTCAGCATAAATTTGAATCGCAAAACCAATCGTACCAATGGTGAGGAGTAGGAGGGAAGGGCTTTCGAGGAGGTAAATCTGATTGACATACAATGCCACATTGTCTGCAATGACCATCTTTTTGAAGATTCCCCAAACGACCAAGCCAAAACCACTGTACAGTTTCTTCAACCTCAGTTTGCGCTTTCGGCGGATTTGTGGCAACAAACGCTCGGCACGTTCAATAGGGCCCGCCACCAATTGCGGAAAAAAGGACACATACAATGCAAAGTCAATGAAGTTTTTGCAGGGAGGAATCCGCCCTTTATAGACATCTACCGTATAACTCAAGGTCTGAAAAGTATAGAAGGAAATCCCAACAGGCAGAAAAATATTCAAAGCAGGCAAGGCATTTTCTACACCTGCCATCAACAAAAGCTCGTTTGCATTGTCAATGAAAAAATTGAAGTATTTGAAGAAACCGAGCAGCCCCAAGTTGGTCAAAATACTGAGCCGCAAATACCATTTTTTCTGATGTGGTTTTTCTTCAATGCTCAAACCACAATGGTAATCTACTACCGTAGAGGTCAAAATCAACAAACAAAACCACGGATGTACCCATCCATAAAATACATAACCCGACACCAACAAGACCAAATTGTGCCATTGCCGCTTATTGATGAAGAGGAACAGCAACAACTGAATGGCTAAAAAAATGATGTAGGTGACACTTGTGAAAATCATGTGAAAGGTTCGAGTTCGAGTTATTTATTACACTACAATGGAAGTTTTTAGATATTGAGGTGTAATCTTTCGGAAGAATGGAGAAAGGTAACATCTCAATATCAGGTTTGAGATTACACCTTTTCGTTTTACTGTAAGATGTCACCTCAAACCTTAATTTATTTTTGGAATGCAAAATAAATGATAATTTTTGAATATTCACTTGTAGGAGGTTAGGTTTTAATTCTATCCTTCAATCATACATGGTTTTTGAACTACAATTTTCTCGACAATTCCTCCAATCTCTTTTTCTCCACCTCCGTCAAACTATCCAAACCCTTTCGAGTCACCTTGTCCAATAGGCTGTCCAATTCTTCCTGTTTTCTTTGGCTCGAAGAACGAGGCGGCGTAGAAGGAGATTCTCTGTGCGTGTAGGTTGTAGAACTTTGGCGTGAACGAGGGCGATTCGAGCTTCTTTGTTGGCGGTTGCGATTGCGGAAGTGTTCGATTTCGGTTTTGAAGAAGTTGTCGATGTGCAGCATTTCGGGACGGCGGACGACCATATACAAAAACCAAAGTGTCGGTACAAGCATTATGAAAATGAAGAAACTGTGGCGAACGACCACACTTGGTTCTATCGCTATCGCCAACAACATTCCCGCCACCGCACCACCCAAATGCGCTTCGTGTCCGATATTGCCTCGTTGCGATTTGATGCCATACATCGACACCAACAAAAACACAATCCCAAAAAACCAAGCGGGAATAATCGGTGGAATCAATATCAGCCCAATTTTACTACTTGGAAACAAAGCAATACTTGCATAGACCACTCCACTGATTGCGCCCGATGCACCGACTGCCCGATAATTTCCGTGATTTCGATGGATATACAGTGCCAAAGCATTGCCCGCCAATAGACTCGCAAAATAGATGAAGAAAAACTTGGGCAAGCCAAATGTCATTCCCACAGAGATGCCGAAGGAATACAGAGCTATCATATTGAAGGCTAAGTGTATCATATTGACATGCAGAAAGCCTGAACTGACCATTCTTCCATATTCTTTTTGCACCAATATGGAGTCGACTTCAAATAAATACTGCTCGTAAAATTGCAGGTTTTTGAAGGCTTGATAGCTGATTACACAAATGATGATGACAAATAAAAGTATTGCGGATTCCATGTTTTGTTTTGTGTTTGATAATTACATTTGTAGAGACGTTTTACTAAAACGTCTTTACGTATTTGGGTTCTTTGCTTCAACCGTTGTCAAAGTCTGCGACTGTTGACAAGGTATTGTGTCGTACCTCAAAAATCCTTCCTTACATGCACCTCCAAATCAAAGTCTTCCTCATTCAATAATTCCATCAACAAAGCCATCGGTTTCTGCTCAAACACCGCCACAATATTCGCAAAATACATCGTGCCACCATCCGAATATCCATGCACAATCGCCAACTTGCCTATGTCAAATTCCGAAATAATCAAGGGTGAAGGTTCACGAGCTTCCATAATTCCAATTTCGGTCATGGGAATTTCCCAACTTAGCAATTTTAGGGAACTTTGGGGCTTCATACCGAGGTTATAATTGAGGATGCCTATGTAATATTTTGTTTGGTCGGTGAATTTGAGAGGCTTCAAAATGCCCTCTTTTTTTTTGACCTTTACGGTTATTTTTTTGTCCAAACCCAAAACATCGGTAATCAAAGTGACATCGACCATTTCCTCCTCATCGCCCTCACTAAATGTATCTACAACTTCTTTTTTAGATATAATTTCTTCATTTTGAGAAGCCGAAGAATACATTTTGGAGGTGCAGCTGGTGAAGAATCCCAGACTTAAAATCGACAAGAAAACAAAAACTTTCATATCTTTATTGTTTAATACCTTTGCAAATTAACAAAAAAATCAATCAACCAAAAACGATGACCCAATTGGCAACCGACATTCACCACATCCACAATTTACTGCAATTGAGTACCCGCAAAATGTGGCGTTTTGGAGACTTGAAGTATTGGACAGATTTCCAAAAGAAAGGTTTGTTGTCTCTATCATGGATGGATGCCGAAACGGATTATCAGCGCATTTCTCCTTCCTCCTTGAAGCGAGGCAAACGGGTGATTCCGAGATGGGTCAATGAGTTGAATCGCCAAGATTTAATGGTATTGATGGACAAAACACATTACTACGGTTTGGGAATTGCAGCGACTGACTATCACATCAGCAACCCCAAATTGAAGCTCGGCAAAAATACACCTTCTCCTGCCATTCGAATGCAGTTTTTGCATAAACTTTCCAAGCCTGTTTTGCATCATTTCGACATCACTGCTCCAAACCCAGATGCCTTTTCATTGGTCAATCAATTGGGTTTTTCGCTGGAGCTGGTTTTGCAGTTTTTGGCGGAGAAATATCCCAATACGATTGAATCTTTGTCGGAAGTATTGGACAGTGATTTCCAAAAAAGCATTGAACATCCATTGGACATTCCGCCCGAACATTTTGAAGAAATCAGAGACAAATATCCCAATCCAAATCTTCTGCTTTATGGTCCTCCTGGTACTGGAAAAACTTACAACTGCATAGATATTGCAGCAGAAATCATCGGTAAATCGAACCTGCAACACGAGGTCAATCAAGCGGTTTTTCAGCGAGCTTTGGGCAGTCAAATCGAAATGATAAGTTTTCACCCCAACTATGCCTACGAAGATTTTATACAGGGACTTCGCCCCATGACCAACCGCAATAAAGGCTTGGAGTTTGAACTCAAAGACGGAATTTTCAAACGCATTGCAGACCGGGCGATTCTCAATTATTTGGCTTCAAAAGTGCAACTGACTCGAAAAGACCGCAATCTACTGCAATACCTTCAAGACAACAAAGTGGTGGAAACGAATGCTTACAATCACTTTTCGGTGAATGAAGAACAGGCGGTGTATGAACGGCGATTGGAGGAAGGCAAACGGGTGGATAGGCAAAATTATGTCTTGGTGATTGACGAAATCAATAGAGCGAATATTTCGAGTGTTTTTGGAGAATTGATTACCTTAATCGAAAAAGACAAACGCTATGACGAAGGCAATACCATCAGTTTGCGGCTTCCTTCTGGACAGCCTTTTGTGGTTGCGCCCAATCTCTACATCATTGGCACGATGAACACGACCGACAAATCCATTGCACTTTTAGACATGGCTTTGCGGCGACGTTTTGACTTCCAAGCGGTTTATCCACGTTACGATTTGCCGCAGTTGGCTTATCCCGAT
>JBMYXW010000242.1:0-5366 GCA_049608825.1 Chitinophagales bacterium | reverse complement strand
GTGGTATAAGTATTCAAAACTTGAGCATCAGTAAAATTGCTGCCTGCCTTGATGCCTACCGACAGCCATGGATAAGTGATAAACCCTTCTGAAAAATAAAGCAAATCAGGTGCAACATCTTCTCCCTTTGGAGTATAGGCTGGATTGGTTGACAATAATTTGAGAAAAGTAGTATCTGCGTTTTCTTCTTGCTTCAAAAATAGGTAAGCTGTCGTCAGTAATTCATAGGCATCTTCTCTTACAGCCTTTGCTGCTTTCGATACTTTTTGGTTTTTTTCTCCATGTTCAGTCGAATGAGACTCAAGTGCATTGGTCAAAAGTCTGATAACATCTTTTGGATAACCTTCATTGAATCTAATGGTCGCTTCTCGGAAGGTTTCCTTTAGTGTTTTGGGTTTTTCGGCGGAGAAAATAACCTCACCATCATCTTCTTCTTGGGCAAATAATAGGTCTTGTTGCCCCACAAAAAGGAGAAAGCACAAGCCGAATAAGAGTTTAATTTGTGTCATATTTTGAGTGTAATAGATTATTTGTATGTTGTAGTTTACAAACTATTTACAAGGATTTTGAAAAGGGAAATCACCTCCTATATAAAGAGTTTTCTCTTCTTCTGTCAAGCCTGTTTTTACATTGGCACATATTTCACTTGCCATTTCGTTCAGTTCCAAAGTCCAAAACTTCAATTCTCCTTTTCGAGTTCCCACTACTACATACTTGCCATCCTTGCTAAAGTCTGCCGACATGGCCCATGAATCGTGATCATCCAGATTCATGGGTTGATAATTCGGATTGTTTCGGAGTGAATTTAATATCCATACACGCACTGTACCGTCATAACTTGCCGTAGCCATTTTGGTACCATCTTCGCTAAAAGAAATATCGTTTACTTGAGCAATGTGTTGTTCAAGTGTACTGGTTCGTGTATAAGTTCCCCCTATTTTTTGCCAAATACCCACAGAACCCGTTTCCTTCAAGCCCGCTACCAAAAACTCTGCATTGGGACTGATTCCCAAAGAAGTGATTTCTGGACCACCTGTTGTTACAACTGTTTTTTGGTTTGTACTCACATTCCAAGTAGTAAGTTTTCCGTTTTTGGTTCCCCATGCTACCGTACTGCCATTTGCAGAAACAGATAAGGAGTTAATGAGTGACTTGCTTGAGTCCAGCAAAGCCGTAGCTTCTGTTTGAAGGTTATATGTCTTTAGGGTTTTATCGCTTGCAGCGGAAATAAGTGTATTGTTGTCAGATAAAAAAGCCAATTGAAGGACTTCTTTATTGCCATGAATATTGATGTATTTGAGAGGCGCATCTGTTTTTTTCAAGTCATAGACTTCAATACTGTTGATTTTACCTCCAATTGCCAACCATTTATTGTTGGGGCTGAGTGCCAATTCATTCAGTACTTCTCGTTGTGAAGTAAGCGTTTTGATGCTTGTTTTGGGTTTTTTAGAGCCTCGCCAAGAATCAATGTTCCACCGAAGTAAATTGCCGTCGCTCCCTGTGGTAAAAAACTGTTTGCCCGACTTAGAAAATCGAACTGTCCGAACGGCTCCTGTATGGACATCGTGCTGTGCATTGAAACTGATACCATGAATGGCTCGCAGACCATAGTATAAGCCACTATAAATATCACCATTGAAAGGTACTGACTGTGGACTGTTGTAGTAGGCGTGATAGGCTTCAGCAGCTAGGAGTCCTTTGACCCTCTTCTTTTCGTCCTCTACTCGAATCGATTTGGCAGCCAGCGCACTTGCTTGAGTAAGTTTTTGAAGAGCTTCAGCACGTTCCTTTTCTCTTCGTGCTTTTTCAGCCTGAATATTTGCCTCTTTCTCTTTTTGATATGCCCTTTCAGTTTCTTTCTCTGCAATCTTTGTTTGTTCAAGAGCCTTCGTTTCGTTTTTTATTGCTTTTTTAGCCTCTATTTCGGCTCTTATTTTTTCCCTTGCAGCTTCAGCCGAAGCCTTATTTGCACGCTCTGCTTCCAATTCGGCGAGTTCAGCTGCGGTCAATGCCTTTTCCTGTTCCTTAGATGCTCTTGCAGATTCTCGTCTTGCCAACTCTGCCGCAATTTGAGCATTTTCAGCTTGTTCCTCTGCTCTGGCTTGTTCGATAACCGCTTTTTGGCTTTCTTTATCGGCTTTGGCATAAAAATACCAAGACATTAATGACAGTAAAATAGCGATTGCTCCTGCAATTCCCACAATTCTATTGAAGCGTTTGGAACTCTCCAATTCTCGCTGTCTTCGAGCTTCAATTTGTGCCACTTCAAAAGTTGCCTGTTCCTTACTTTTATTTAGAAAATCAATGGCTTCTTCAAAATTGGGATTGTATCTTGCCGCCCATGCCTGGTTTGGTTCGTTTTCTTCGTACCAATTGACGGCTATCTGCAATTCTGGATCACGCCACAAAGCAGCTTTTCCCATTAGATATAAACCTGCTGCTCCTGCCAAGCGTGTATAGATTTCAGCAGAATGTTGTTCTTCTTCTACCCAAGTAATGAGTCGCTCCCATTTACGCATCATCACTTCATGTGAAATACTGATAGAGCTATTTTTCTCAATCAATTGCCCTTCTTCTGGCACCAAAAAATGCCGCCCTTCACGCCTAAAAGGTTCCATCACTCTCAGAACCTCTTTTTCCGATGCTTCTACAATGTGACAGGCTTCGGCAAGAGTAATGGTTCGGCGTACTCCTCGACCATCACTACTTGTATCCGTAAGTGCTTTAAATAACTTTTCGCAGACTTCCTTTTCGTCTTCATTTCTTAGTTCATTGTAAGCTTCTTCTAAATGCTTGTTCAACGCATTATCCATTGCTCCAATGGATTCATAATCTCGAATATCAAGTGGTTTGTTGGGAAGGTTTTCTTCTACATTATCATGCGACCAATGATCCCACATTCGCATCAAAGCATGTTGTAAAATAGGCAACTGATCTGCATCTTCTCCCACATCATTCAATAATCGAGAACGCAATCGAGGAGTAATTGAAGCTCCTGCATAATTAATAGGACTCGTAATAGCTTTTCGGATTTCTTCTCGTTTCATGCGAGGAATCAAATATTGCCCTTTGTTAATAGACTCTGCTAAACCTCTAAATTCAGTGGCATCTCCAAAAAAGTCAGAGCGCATCGTGATAACGATATAAATGGGATAGTCTCGTTGATTACTGGCTACCAATAAGGAATTAACAAATGAAATGGCATCGGTTTGAGCTATTTTTGAAGCCTTTTCCTTTTCGTGGTACTTAAATAATTCTTCAAACTGATCAACTACGATTAGGAGGTTATCATGTATTTTGGATTCTTGGTAAGTCACCACAATTCCCAAACTACTTCGTCGGAGAGTAGCTTCGACATGTTCGGGATAGTTAGGCTCCATCTTTGTGTTGGGATGCAGGACATTACGCTGGGCAATGGATTGGGCGAGATTGAGTATGGGGTTGTTGCCAGGTTGAAAAGTGGCTACCCGCCACTTAGCCCCCGCTTGTGCAACGAAGCCTTTTTGAAGAGCAGGTACCAGTCCACTTCTGACAAGAGATGATTTACCACTTCCTGATTGTCCCGAAATTGCCAAGAACCTCGTGACTCGGAGTCGTCTTAGCAATTCCATGGCTTGTTCTTCTCGTCCAAAAAATAAGTGGTGATCTTCGGGACCAAAAGCTTTGAGTCCTAAGAATGGATTATTTAGTATAGGAGTGTCGACAGCCAAATCTGTGGCTGTTTGAGTTGTAGTGATAGCCATAATGCTTTTTTATCTATCTGATTATTGATGGATTTTGCAGCAAATAATCAGTTCTTACAGGGTAGAAATAACATCTAAAATTATTCATTTTTTTTTTAGTATAAAAAAAAATGCTATTAAAAATGTCAAAATTGTTGATTTTTGTCTCTCTAAAAACATTTTTTCACAAGTAAATGACTGTCTATTAATCTTTTTGGAGCGTAAAAAATAGTACGGTTTTATTTTCTATATGAGACATTTGGAGATATGCTACTTTTTTTGTAACATTAAGCATCTTTTGTTTTAGTGAAATCTTTATAGACAAACTAAAATATTAAATTAGGCATTCCTGAAATTTAATCCGCTCGCTTACAAAGTATTGTTTGAATTTGTATTTGAGTTTTGAATTTGAATTTGCCCTACACCAATTAATACTGCATTTCTTTCTACTTGAAAAAGACAATTGAGGCATTTTTTTTTCCTACAAATTTTTGACTATTTACCTATTTTAAAAAAAATCATTGAATCTATTCGATTCATTTAACTACACTAACAACAATGAGAAAACCTATTTCTTTTATTACTCGCTTAGAAAAAAAACTTCAAGTTTCTCCTCTCTATGCCAAGGCTAATTTTGAAGGAGAATCCCCCCACTTCAATATTAGTATCGAAACGACTCCAAGTGCTTTCTTTTTGATGGAAAAGTACAGTTGGTTCAATTTACATCCCAAATCAAGAGGAATGGGGCATGAACATATCAACCGTTATCGGGCAGTTATTTTAGATTTACGACTGAATACAGAGGTGTTGGAATCGTTGAAAGATGAATTGGATGGGCATACGGATTTGTTGGAATACATTCGGCAGGCATCGGAAAAAAGTCCTTTACTGCAAACGGAGAGCTGGATTACTTGGCAAATTCGGCAGATTTTGCCAACTATCAACGCCCAAGGACAATCCGTTGATATCGAAAACAAATACCCAACACTTTGGGCTGAAACCGAACCCGTTTTTGGAGATGTGAATCTTTCACAACAGTTAGAGACGCTTTTGAGGATGCTCAAATGGGACTTCAAAAAAGAAGCGAACAATTCCTTTCTCATTGACTATTATGGCGAAAAAGGAGCTTGGCAGTGTCGAATCACTGCTGACAACCTGCAAAGTATTTGTCAATTCGTTTCCATACTTCCTCTCAAAGTTCCCGAAGAACGACATTCGGATATGATTCAACACTTGACTAAAATCAATCAAGAGGCTACTTTGGCTCATTTTTCCTTTAATATTCACACAGGAGAGGTTGTTTGTAAATCTGCCGAATCGTTCAAAAATGGAGAGAAATTGACTGAAAAACGTTTTGTGGTTTTGGCGGAGTCGAATACGCAAATGATGGACAAACACATTGAAGTGTTGTTAAAAATTGCGGATGTTGAAGTGCCTGATGGGTTCAAAGGGTTTCGGAAGAAGGTTGTTTTTTAGGGAACAAGAGAGACGTTTTGCGTTTTTTTGGCAAGACTTTATCATACTACCTGCATCAGCTTAGGATTTACGATTACATGATTTTTGATTTTAGAGTTTTGATATTTAAACATCACAAATCAAAAATCATGTAATCCTAATTCGCAAATCTATCAGTGATGAGCCTTC
>JBMYXW010000241.1:0-5379 GCA_049608825.1 Chitinophagales bacterium | reverse complement strand
AACGCAGCTTCTATTCGAGTTATCGAAAAATTGAGCTTTGAAAAAGAAGGTTTTGCAAAGAAATATTTGAAGATAAACGATGTCTGGGAAGACCACTTTACTTATGCTTTGTTGAACGAAGCTGTAGAGTGAATTTTTAAGAATCCAATAAAAAAGGTACTTTTGAAGGTCATGAGTTTTATTTCTATGCTCAATTTAATTTTCAATTTCTAAGCAAACCCTAGCATGAACAATCGACTTCAATGGATTCTCCTATTTACCTTACTGCCTCAGTTTTTGTTTGCCCAAGATCTGCAAGAATATTTCTTTCCTCTCAAAAAACTCTGTAAAACCAAAGTTTATCAATTTGAAGTCGCCGAAAAATCTGCCTTGACACAATTTTGGAAAATGAAATCGGAAGAAAAAAATGGTCTCTGGAAATTGACCACAGAAGTTTACAATACTGATTTTCAATTGACCAAAAGAGCTATTGAAGAGATAGACAGTACGGGTAGCAGATTGCAGTTGTTTCTCCAATTTGACGAAAGTGGAAAAGCTGATACAGTAGATTTAATAGAGTTTGAGGTGTACAAATGGCAACAATCAGAAGATGAAACGATTAGGTGGTCTATGTTGACAAACAATCCTGAGAACGCAACAATATATCTTGCCAAAGAAAGGACTTACCTAAAGGACTGTGAACCGCCTATGTTCAAAGGTAAAATGTATGAGACTGTGTGTTTTAAGGATGTCTTACACAGCGTAAACAGCGACACCTACGCAGAAATTTTTGCTTTTACTCAAACGAGTTATTATGCCAAAAAGTTGGGGCTAATGGGCTTTGACCGATTCTTTGAATACGAAGAAGATAAGAATGTCAATTATCGTTTAGTCAAAGTGTGGAAGGAAAAAAAATGGCACAAACTAGCTTCAAAGTAATTTTGGGAGGAGAGGATTATTTATCATCGTAATGCCCATAGCAGGAGGCAATAATCAATACATCGTCTTCAATCTTATAAATCAAACGATGTTTCTCTGTAATCCTTCAAGAAAACCACCCATTGAGGTCGCCTTTTAGTTGTTCTGGTTTGCCAAGTCCTTTTATTGGGTTTTTGAAAATAGAAAAAACCAAATCCCAAATCTTAGTTGGAAGGCGGTTGTTTTCCTTTTTCAAACGTTCAATGTCCTCTTTTGCTTTTGGATGCAAGTGTATCTGATACATTTTTAATTGTTGAGGATTTTAGAAAAGTCGTCCATAGACATTCGAGACTTATGACCTTTACTATCCAAATCAACGGTGGCAGAAAGGATTTTCATCCGATTGGTTAGATTAGATATGTCTTCATACTTAGGAGTCCATAGGTTGCAGAGCATAGAATAAGCTCCAAAACGAGTAATACTGTCATACAAAAAATCTATCAATTCAGTTTTAACTCTTTGAAGAGGCAAGTCAATTTCTTCGGTCAATACCAAATCAGAAAGAATCAATCCGAATTCAAATTGAAGAGAGGCATCTATACACCGTTTTACATAGTCCATTTCGGGCGATATATGAGAATAGAATTTCATTGTCTTATATTGAGGTGCATTCTCTTTTAGTTCTTCAAGCATACTCACCTCACCCAACGATTCTGCAATGTTTTTCAAGATAGGAGCAGCAATTTTTTCATAAGCCATTAATATTTTGGACTGCGCTTCTGCTAACTTTGAATAAGGAGCTAATTGAAGTTTCTTAGCCGTTTGTTTATTGATAAACTCAAATAATACTTTTACCATACCTCCATTCTCCATCATCAATTTTACTGCCTCAATACGTAGGTCGTAGATATTTTCCAACAAACTATTTGCAACATCTTCTATGGTTTGATGTTTAATTCTAATCTTCATCAAGTCTATCAAAATAGCTGATTTCTCTCTAATGGAATCTTTGGCTTCCAAATCTTTTTTTACGTTGACCATTACTATGAATCGCCCAACTGGTTGATTAGCTACTAACATAGAATTCTAATTAATTTGATTAGTACATCACTGTAAACAAAAGTAAACCCAAAAAAGGTTCAAGTCATAGAAAAAACCGTAACATTCTTTGAAAAAATGTTACGGCTTCTATAATTATTGCTAAAAGTGAAGAAATTCAATCTCAAAACCTTAAAGCCGTATTCCGCTGCTTCCCCTTTTCAATCGCATCATACACCACTTCATGGATGCGCTTGCGAACCTTGCTTTTCACCAATTTGAAGTTATTCATATTCGGAAATGTGCGATTCGATAAAAAGATATAGACCAAATCGTGTTGTGGATCTGCCCAAACACAAGTACCTGTAAAGCCTGTATGTCCAAAGGTTTCACCTGAAGCTTTGCGGGTCGTGTTGGCTCGTTTTTTGGCATCGGGTTCGGGTTTATCAAAGCCAATCCCTCGACGGTTTCCATTTTTTTGATAAGAGGTGAATTTCTGAATCGTACCTGCATTGAGGTAGTGTTCGCCACCATACCAGCCCTTGTTGAGCATCATCTGCATGAGGATAGCAAGATCATTGGCATTGCTGAACAAACCTGCATGACCGCCTACACCGCCCAACATGGCAGCTCCCATATCATGCACATAACCTTGTACATTCTGTTTTCGCCATTTGGAATCGTATTCTGATGGAACAATGCTGTAAGTGCTGAATTTTTTGGTGGGATTGTAGGTCATCGTGCTGAGACCAAGCGGTGCATAGAAGCGTTTTTGGACGTATTCATCCATTGGTTGATTGGTCTTGTTTTCGATGAATTTTTTGAAGTAAAAATAGCCCAAATCGCTGTATTTGTACCTGCCTACGGTTGGTAAATCGGAGTCATTGATGGTCGAAAAAATCTTGTCGACATAGCTCTTGTCCATATACATATTTTTGGCTACTTCAATACAAAAATTTTCATCACATTGCGTTCTATACACCTTGCTGCGAATTGGAATCGTCTCTTCATAGAAAGGAATCCACGCCCTCAAGCCCGACTCATGTATCAAAATATCTCGCAAGAAAAGTTTGCTTTTATTCGTGTATTGAAGTTCTGGAAAATTGCTGCCCAAGGTGCTGAACAAGTTCAATTGTCCTCTCTCCTGCAAGTCCATCAAAGCGGGAATTGTTGCGGCTACTTTGGTGATAGAAGCCAAATCGTATATATCGGTATTTTTAACGGAGGTTCGTTTTTTGTAGGTGTGGTAGCCAAATGATTTTTGGTAAATCACCTTGCCGTTTTTTGCTACCAACACTTGACAACCAGGCGTATCGCCATTTCGGACTGCTCCTTTAGCAATGTAATCAATTTGCTCCAAATCCTCTCGGTTGATGCCTACATCTTCGGGAATCGTGTATTTCAATCGGATACCACCGCTTGTCGTCAAGCCTTGCCCATACACATAATTGGGAGAAGCCGTTATGGGTAGTTTTCCTTTGGCTGCAATTCCTCCAAAAAGCAATTGAGCCGAAAGGTCTTGTGTCATTTTGTTGTCTTCATAAGCCATCAAAACCGTAGGACTATTATTGAAGTTTTTGAGGCTATAAGGGCTTCCAAAAATGGTCACTACGACATTGGTGACTTGCTGCAATCGCTCAATTAAACGCATTGTTTTGGAATTGATGCCAAAGTTTTTGCCTGCATATTTGTTCATACTGTGTATGCTTACTATCACAGGATCATAGCTTTTGAGCGCATCAAATTTGGCATCAAAAGCAGCATCTGTGTCCGACTTCTTCAATGTGTGGTGAGTAATAGGAGCATATTTGTTCAATGTTCGTTGAAAAGTGGACAAGGTGGAAACGCCAATAGATAAGGATGCAAAACGCTTTTTGTCGAGTTCCTTGAAGGGAATCAATTGACGGTTGTTTTGAACCAAAGTCAGTGCATTTTCATATAGGTGTCGCTGCAATAACTCAACATGTGGCATATTGATGTCTTTTTGCACGCCCATCAATGAAATCGTTTGAGGTGTGTGTAAACCTACTCGGTATTTGGCTTTGAGGATTTTACGCACTCGACTGTCGATTTCTTCTTGGCTGATTTCGCCTCGTTTGACAGCTTTTTTGATTTCTTCAATGCCTTTGCCGACATCTTGCGAAAACAACAATACATCATTGCCTGCCAAGAGCGCTTTGACATCCACTACGCCTGGTGGAAAATATTTGGCCACGCCCTGCATGTTTAAGGCATCGGTGAATACCAAACCTGTATAACCAAATTGGTCTTTCAACAAATCCGTTACTACTCGTTTGGATAAAGTCGTGGGCATTGTAGGTGTATTCGCCCCAATCGCTTCACCCGAAATAGGGGTACTGTCCAAAGCAGGAACAGACAAATGAGCAACCATCATTCCGCCAATGCCTCGCTGTGCCATCTCTTTGAAGGGATGCAATTCGATGTCTAAAAGACGGTCAAGGCTGTGTTTTATCATCGGAAGGGCGTGGTGAGAATCGGTATCGGTGTCGCCATGTCCAGGAAAATGTTTGGCACAAGCAATAATTCCCCCCATTTCCATACCCTGCATATAGGCCAATCCTTTTGCAGTGACATTGTATTTGTCTTCACCAAAAGAGCGGTCGTTGATAACAGGGTTGTTGGGATTGTTATTGACATCTACTACGGGCGCAAAATTGACGTGTGTACCAATTCGTTTGGATTCACGAGCGATTTCTCTGCCCATTTCATAGATAAGGCGGTTGTCTTGTATGGCTCCCAAAGTCAATTGTTTCGGAAATCTCGGTGTGTCCTTCAAGCGCATATTCAAACCCCATTCTGCATCTAACGAAACCATCAAAGGCACTTTAGAAACAGCTTGGTAATAGTTCGTCATTTGCGCTTGCTTTAGAGAAGTGCCTTGCATAAATATCACTCCTCCAATATTGTGTTTCTTCAATAGGTTGGCAGTAAACTGTTTGTGACCATCATCTTTGTTGGAGTAAGTCGCTATCATAAACAACTGCCCGATGCGTTCTTCAGGACTCATTTTTTTCATTTGCATCTCTACCCAATTGGCTTGTGCCAAAGGGTATTCGTTAGAAGCATTGGTATGAATCGTTTGTGCGTCAAGCGCAGTTTGATTTACGATGGTCGTCAGTAAGATGAAAATTCCGATGAAGATTTTGTGCAAGGTCATAGTTCCCGTATCTGATTTAGTAGTTTATTGTATTTGTCCTCCCTACTGATATTGATGTCAATACCAAATAAGAAAAAAGCTGCTCCTAAAACCTTTCCCATAGGTTTTTGAAAGCAGAATTGTATAATTTTTATTCTTTGTGTGTAAACTTGGAAGTTAAAAAGAAAAGAAAGTTGAGCGAGAAAATAGGGTGACTTCAAAATTCTCCATTAAGTTAGGCAGCTATTTTCGGTTTTCCAAATTTATGTCTATTATTTTTTTCAATA
>JBMYXW010000240.1:2097-5423 GCA_049608825.1 Chitinophagales bacterium | reverse complement strand
CAAATTCCCTCAAAGACCTAGTCACAGAAGCACGCATGTCACCAATCTCAGAGCTCGGGCAACAATTAAGGCGAGCCACAAGAGACCTGTCATCTAAATTAGCCAAAGAAATTAAATTTGAATTACCCAAAAATGTCCGTTTTTTGGAGGGAATAGAAGAGGTTTTGGGTTTTGTGGATGAGAAAAAGTAAGCATTTTTAAACCCTCAAATTAGCTTGTCGTCTAAGAGGTTTTACAGTGAGTTTAATTTAACAAACGATAAAAACCCTCGGCAAAGATGAAAAAATCAATGGCTTTCTTTTTTATATTATTGGCTACTTCGTTCAGTTCCCTTTTTGCTCAGTTTGAGCCTGATATGATGGCTCAAGATCTTCGATTTGATGGCGTTTATGTGGCTTCCATGGCAGATGATTATTCAGCCAACTCCAATGGCTTGCAATTGTATGTTCGATTTTTTGAAGACGGAACGGTAGCTACTGCCTCGACTAAGGATTCTCCAAGTGAGGTGGTGAATTGGCTTTTTCCTGGCAACAATGCTCCAATGGCTCTGGGCTTATTTGGATACAAACCCAAAAATGGAAAATTGAAATTTGCGACAACCTCAGCAGGCGGCAAGGTGAAATACAAGGGCATAACAAGCAATACAGGAGAATTATTGATGGAGGTAAAAAGTAATGTAACTCGAACCAAGTTTGAAAAAGTATTTCAATTCGTTTCTGAAAACGATGTTATCAATGTAAATGCTCCTGACCATTATATTGACGGAGCTGCCAATCCAAATGCTGCAAAACGCCCTTTTACTCAAACAAAAACAAGGGTGAAGGTCAAGCCAAGAAATTGATAGAATATTGAGACCAAAATATATTATTAAGAAGCGTATTTCGTTCAAAAAAAGAATGAAATACGCTTTTTTTGTTTTGGGAACTATTATAGGTTTTTCGTATTTTTAGATTTTGCTTCAAAAGTTGAAAACACAAAATTATGGCGAAACTGCAAAAAATGCCCATTCTCAACATAAAAAAAGATGATTTGTTGTTGTTTGGACAAAAGTGGACGGAGTTAGGTGGACGTTTATCTAGAACACCGCCTTGTTATGGAAGTAGGAAGGGCATTAGCCGAAATGTTAGGAGGTATTGAAGTTGTTAAACCAAAGATTACGAGTTTATTACCACCTATTCCCAATTGCGTTGAAGTGGGACCTTGTAGGGTTGTTGGAGGCATACGTCCGCAAAATTTTGATGTAGGTTATCGTCCAGACGGAATCCGCTTTGCGTTTGATAGCAAAACGCTGAATGATGCTAAAAGTGTTCGGAAAAATTATCAAAATATGATAAATGATTTGGGTACAGAAGCAGCTACGGTGCATACTCGTTTTCCTTTTGCAGTTGTAGGGTTTATCATTATTATTCCTGTTCCTGCTATTCAAACACCTCAATTGGAAGCCTTAACAGAAACTTTAGAACGACTTACAGAGAGAGCTTCTCCCTTAGATAGTATGCACAAAGCAGAGGTTATTTCTTTTGTACTGTGGCATCCCGATACAGGAGAAATTCACTCTTCTATACCAAACCCAAACTCTCCATTGAGATTAGAAGCTTTTTCTTCGCAGTTAGAACGAGTATATCGTGAACGTTACAAGGGATTGCCGCCTCACAATGTTTATTAAAGTGGGAGATATAAGGGGCTTATTTTTTTCGCTTTTTTCTATTTCTCCTTCTATCTCGAAGTTTTGTCCAGATACGAGCTAAAATATTGCAGTCCTCTTGTGATAAACCTAAATGATTCATTAATATTTGTTTATCATTTTCCTTCAACAAATCTTCCAATTTACCTGCTTTTATAAAAGCATCTATTTCTTCAATATCGAAGCCCGATGTAAGGTGTTTGGGAATTAATAACCGTCTTGCTTCACTTGGTTCAAGTTCAAGAACACCGCCTCCATAACTTCTACCTTCTATTTCAGCAGATGCAGCTGTTAAGTGTGTATAAAAATTAGAGAGGACTAAATTTTTATTACTTCGGAATTTTACTCTGTGAATTGTATCTGTACAGGTTGCTTCACAATTGTTTTGTACTAGTCGAGGAAAATCATAAATTTGCCTAAATAAAAAAGCATCTGGAATCCATACAGAAGGAACTGCATACCATATTTTTCGGATTCTGCACTTATAACCTTTTGGAACGCCTAATTTTTCGCCTTCTTGAATATATTGGTAAGTTTTCTCACTTGTTAATCCATTTAGTTGTTTTTTTGTATAAAATAGATAAGTTTTTTGACCATCTGCTACCAACTTTTCAAAGGACTCTTTATCAATTTTTGCTCCTTTCAACTGGTGAGTTCTTCCAATAATTGGGAGAATATGCTCTTGTAAATCATATCGCTCAACTTCTTCCTTTGAACACATAAAGTAGGCGTTCTTACCCGTAACAATGCCTACATTCACCAAAGCATGTTCTTCAAAGTTTGTGACAATTTTTTCATCTCTCAATTTACGCATTAAGCCTATTTCCTTATTGGAAAGAAAATACTTTAACCATTTTTCCTTTACATTATCTACCTTTTTCAAATATCCAGGTCCAGTTCTTAAAGTTGGAACTTTGGCTTTCAAGGCTTCAACATCTTCTGTATCCATTAGATTAATAGAAGCTAAGGTATGGGGATTGGAAGTAGTTCGTTTTTTATCTGCTAATACAAGAACAACTTCTTGTTGTGCTTTTTCAAAAAACATTTGATTACAGGCAATGATATGAATTTCTTCAAAATTCTGAACAAGAAAAATTCTTAATTGCTTGGCATATCCTACCTGTAAAAGTTCAGCGGGTACAACCATTGCCAAACGACCATTAGGCTTGAGTTGGGTAATACCTCCTACGATAAAAGGAACCCAGATGTTGGTTAACTTATTGGGTTTTAGACCATTTTGTTGCATCATTGTCATCGCATAAGAACGGGAAGGTTCTGGGAAATGATGGTAACGAATGAAAGGGGGGTTGCCAACTACACAATCATACTGTTGAGTAGAGTGGTTTTGATACCAAGAAAAATAATCGTTACAAACCAGCGTATTCTTTAGTATATTTTGATTATCTAATAAAAATGTGTCTTGTAGGTAATGCTTAAGGCTTGTTACTTCATTTGGAATTAACTCTATTCCCTGCAATTGTGTCAAAATATTGTCCTTACTTTGTTCCAAGTTTTGAAGTCTTTCAACAGTGCTTTTTAAAAACACTCCACCTCCAAAACTGCTTTCTAAAACAGTATCTTCTTTAGTTCTAATAGCCCATTTAACCAAAGTATCTGCAATTTCTTTAGGAGTATAGTAGCC
>JBMYXW010000240.1:0-2087 GCA_049608825.1 Chitinophagales bacterium | reverse complement strand
TAAATTGAAATTATGATATCATTGAATATTGAAGCTATAAAAGTAATAAAATAAATGGTTTTTTGCTAAAAAAAACTACTTTATTCTGAATAAGCAGTAGGTGAAAACAGAACAGAATGAGCCTGTTTCAAAACCCTATCACTCTCTCTATCAACCAAAAAACTGCCAAACTACCAATCGCATAAGGCACAATTTTCCAAGTCCATCTTGGGGAATTGATATTTATTTTTTGGAAAATATTTAGAAAGTTAATACAGAATACAATAAATAATAACTGACCAACTTCAACTCCTATATTGAAGGTCAACAAAGCCAAAGGAATGTTTTGTTGTGGAAAACCAATTTCTGACAAAGCTCCTGCAAAACCAAATCCATGCAGCAAGCCAAACACAAAGGCAACCAACCACGGATAACGCACTGTCAAACTATCTGCTTTGCCTTCTCGGAAAAATAAATATTCCCTCGCCAAAAACACAATACTCAATGCAATCACCGCCTCTACAGGTGCTTGCGGAATTTGTACCCACTGAATCGAAGCCAATGCCAAAGTGATGCTGTGAGCAATGGTAAAAGCTGTGATGGTTTTAATCAAGGTTGTCAAACTTTGGACTAAAAGCAACAAACACAAGACAAATAACAAGTGGTCTATACCCCATAAAATATGCTCAATTCCCAACACGATATATAACTTCATGACTTCCCATATACTCGGCTCTATTGGAATAGTAGCGGCTGCTTCATCGGGCTGCAAAAGTAGAGAATAAGAGGTATTATTTGTCAAATTGATTTGCACCAATACATCTACCAAAGTCATTTCCAAACCTTCAATGCCGATTTTTTGTCCATTGAGAGATTGGTCGTAAGTTCCTGTATAATAGCGAATATAGGCATCAGATAAAAAATTGTCGCTTGTTTGAGTCAATTTGAAGCCTTCAGGGAATTTTGGGGTGATTCGGGGAGCTTTGTTTCCGACCAAGGGGATTTTCCAAGTGATTTGGTATTCCGTTGAAGGGTTTGTATTTTGATTGATTTCGAGATAAGCGGGGCGAATTTCGTGTGCTATTGAAGGGAAAGAAAGAAATACAAGTGAAATGAACAGAGAACAATAAACAAGAATTTTCTTCATTTTGGCTTCTTTTTTTGAAGGAAAGCAAAAATAGCAATAGTATTTTGAAGCCTACTTAGATGCCTCCCTTCAATGCTTAAAATTTGCATATTTCTTCAAAAAATAGTAAATTTATAATGGGGAGATGGATAAAGTGTAATCTTTTGAAGCATAAAAAAGAAGATGTCTTGTCAATTCCTTAAAGACTTACCTCACCCTCAAGTCTTATTTTTTGTCACCAATCCAAAAATTCATGTTTGAAGAAACCCTACTGATGAACGACTGTGCAACAGGTTCTTTAGACCCCTATATTCCCAATTCGTCTAATCCTTGGAATCGAAAAAAAGCCCTGCATCTTCTACGGCGTATGGGCTTTGGAGCATCTTACCAACAAATTGAAACTGCCCTGAATGCCAATCCCTTGGATTTAGTCGACCAGATGATTGACGATGCCATCAATCACCCATTGCCAGATGCCCCTTCATGGAAAGATTGGACAGTTGAGGACTATCAAGTAGATGTTGAAGTTGTTCAAGAACACATTTTGGAATGGACAACTCAATGGCTGCAAGATATGGCTGCTAACAAATTTCGAGAACGATTGTCTCTTTTTTGGCACAATCATTTTGTGACCGAATTGGAAGCCTATGTCTGTCCTCCACAAATGTACAGCTACCACAAACTACTCCAACAGTATGCCTTGGGCAACTTCAAAACCTTCACGGAAGAAATGGGCAAAACACCAGCCATGTTGGTCTATCTCAATGGTGTGCAAAATGATAGAGACAACCCCAACGAAAACTATGCTCGTGAACTTTACGAACTTTTTACTTTGGGGCAAGACAATGGCTATGACCAAATGGACATCACTGAAACTGCAAGAGCTTTGACAGGCTGGGTTGTGCCTGTTGGTTGCAGTGAATCCATCTTCTTCTCACCTCGCCATGATTCGGGTAGTAAAACAATTTTTGGACAAACAGGT
>JBMYXW010000239.1:0-5431 GCA_049608825.1 Chitinophagales bacterium | reverse complement strand
CAATAACTGGAAGCGGAGTAGTTGCCGCCACCATTCCTGGTAAATGCGCTGCGCCTCCTGCCCCTGCAATGACGACCTTGATGCCTCGTTTGTGGGCATTTGCGCCAAAGTCCATCATTCGGTCGGGCGTGCGATGTGCCGAAACGATGGTCAATTCAAAGGGAATTTCCAATTGTTTGAGGAAATCCGCTGCTGCTGACATGATTGGTAAGTCCGAATCCGAACCCATGATAATGCTGACTAAAGGGAGCATAATTTGTGTTTTATTTTTTGTGTTTGTGTTTTTATGTTGATAATTGTGTTTGGGTGTTTGGGTTGATAATTGTGTTTAGGTGTTTGCATTCAATATTTCAACTATCCAACTGATTGTTTATCTGTGATATCTAAAATATCTGCGAAATCTGTGATTAAAACGTCTATTTGTGTTTAGAGGTTGGTTTACAGTGTATTTTTAACCATTCAACAATACAGCAATTTAACCATATAACAATTCAACCATCAAGAAACCACCTTCAACAAATCCAAAACTTCTCTCGCCTTCTTTTTAGCCGTTTCCAAATCAGAATCTAAGATAGTGATATGACCCATTTTTCGGAACGGTTTGGTGATTTCCTTGCCATACAGATGCACATAAACGCCCTTCATTTCTAAACATTCGGTCAAACCTTCGTATATCGCTGTTCCTGTATGATTCGGTTCGCCCAACAAATTCACCATCACCGCAGGCATTTTCAAAGCTGTATTGCCGAGGGGTAAATCCAAAACGGAGCGCAAATGTTGTTGGTATTGCGAAGTATAACAGGCTTCAATGCTGTGGTGTCCGCTATTGTGTGGACGGGGCGCAACTTCATTGACCAATACTTTGCCGCTTTTGGTCAAAAACAATTCGACTGCCAAAAGTCCCTGAATGTCGAAAGCCTTAGAGACTTCAATAGCTAATTCTTGAGCCTTTTCTGCAATCCTTGCGGAAATATCGGCAGGCGCAAACAAAAATTCTACCAAATTCGCTTTTGGGTTGAATTCCATTTCCACAGCGTCAAAACAAACAATTTCACCGCTTTTGCCCTTCGTCACAACGACTGAAAGCTCCTTGTCAATGTCCACCAAATCCTCCACCAAACTCGGTTCTTCAAATAAACCATCTAAATCTGCTTTGGTGCGAATCACCTGAACTCCTCTCCCATCGTAGCCAAATTGTCGCAATTTTTGGACGAAAGGCAATTGCAGTTCGCCCGCTTCAATAGCAGCTAAAACGGCATCTTTGTTGGGAAAAACTTGGTAATCGGAAGTTGCTATTTTGTGTTGTTTGAAAAAATCCTTTTGCAGTCCCTTGTCTTGAATGATTTGAATTTTTGCAGGATTCGGATGCACCGTTTTGCCTTCTTTCTCCAATTGAAGGAGCGCTTCAATATTTACCTGTTCGATTTCAATCGTCAATACATCAACCGTTTGACCAAATTGATATACTGCATCGTAGTCTCGAAAATCTCCAACGGTCAGATTTGGAGTCCATTCCGCAGCAGGGCAGTTCGCATTTGGGTCGAGAATGTGAATGGGAATCGACAAAGGGTTTGCAGCCTGAATGAGCATTTTACCCAATTGACCACCACCGAGAATACCAAGTTTTGGAAAGAAAGACATCTTAAAGGATTGAATTAGTAAAAAGCAAAGTTAATTTATTCTTTAGAACCCATAGTACCTTTTTGTTCTTCTCCCAGTTCTGCCTCTGTCAATACTTCTGATTCCATCCATCCCTTCAATTCTTTCTTACCTTTATGGTAGAACTTTTTTCCTTTTTCGGTCAAATAAGGATAATGTAAATCCATTACAGCCCCCACTCCGCCTGTGATACTAATAGTTTCTTCGCCCAAAATTTCTCTCGCCAAAAGCCATGAATTTTGAATTGCCCATGAATTTCTCGCCAGTGTATCATACAAACCCTCTTGTGGTTCTTCTATCAAAAACCCCATATCTACCCCAACATAGAGCACTTTTCGATTGAAGCGAATAAGGTGAAAAATTTGTTCTTTGTATTGTTTTTTGATTTCGGGATAAACGTGAAAAATTTCCAAAAAATCACGGTAAAAGAAACGAAATTGGATTTGAAATTTGAGATAATCTTTTGTGACCATAATCGCATTGGAGGACTTCAAAAAAACATCTCTAATCTCTTCCAATTTTTTCAACATATAACGGTAAACAGATTCAAGAATGTCCTTTTTGGTTTTGAAGTGATAGGTCAAATTACCAGGGCTTACCTCCGCTGTTTCTGCAATGTCTCGGACTCGGATATTACCCACTCCTTTTTGATTGAAAAGGTCAATAGCCGTTTGAATAATCTTTTTTTTCGTTGCTTTCATCCCTGCAAAAATAAAATTAATGACAGTAGAAAGCAATGTTTTTAGGATTTTTGTACTAAAATGCTTTATTGAGGATATACTTCAATCTGTTTTTTGAGGTATTTGAGTATGCGAACAATTTGTAGTAAATCCTCTTTTTTGGTTGCAATAAATGTTTCGCTAATGGTATATTTATTGTCTTCTAATATAATGAAAAACCAATTTCTACCGTTGATATAGCCTCCATAAATAGGCAGTTTTCCTTCGTTTTGTTTTTGAGCATATATCATTGCCAAAAGCACTTGTGCAATTGCATCTCCGCTTCCTTTTTCTTGCTTAAACTCCTGCATGAAAAAGTAGGGTTTTTCGGGTATTCCTCGTCCTTTGGCAATCATCAAGTCAATTCTCCCTTTCACCAAATAATCGCCCATACTAACTTCGACAGGCTGCTCATAGAAAGTAGAATAACGAAATTGATTGAAATCGACCAAGCTAAAAATATTGCTTATAAAATTGGCAGTATAATCCGCTTCATTCCAAACATATATATACATTTGAGCCTTAGCTCGTAAAGGTTCTATTGTATCCATCTCAAATTCAGAAATCGTATCAGAAGCATTTATCCATTCCTCCAATGTTGCATTTTCGAAAACTTGTTGAATGCCAAATTGTTTTTCTACTTCAATCTGTGACCATTCGCTAAATGATTTATTACCAGCCATATTCTTCTTTTTCTTTCAAAACAAAGAACCTCTATTGAAGGTTTTCTTAGAAAATGAGGAAAGTCAAAAAGACTTCTTTTAACAAGAGACATTTTAGTATTTTTGTACTAAATTTGCCTACAACAGATTATTCAAAATTCATCGCTCCAAAATTCAAAATTGCATCATGGTCAAAAATCCTCCAATTAAGTTGCCCGCAGGCATTATTCCTCAGTTTGACAGTTTAGAAGCAGAACGTTATTACCGCAAAAGTCGATTGGCCGGAGCCTTTCGCATTTTCGGCAAATGTGGTTTTTCGGAAGGTGTAGCAGGGCATATCACCGTTCGTGACCCCGAAAAAACCGACTGTTTTTGGGTCAATCCATTTGGTTTGTCCTTCAATCAGATTAAGATTTCGGATTTGATTTTGGTGAATGAAGAAGGTGAGATAATTGCAGGGAAGCACAAGTTTTTGAACAAAGCAGCTTTTGCCATTCATTCGGAGGTACACAAGGCTCGTCCAGATGTCATTGCAGCGGCTCATGCACATTCTATTTACGGCAGAACTTGGTCTACTTTCGGACGCTTATTAGACCCGATTACCCAAGATGCCTGTGCTTTTTATGGAGACCACGGACTCTACTCTGAATACACTGGAGTAGTAAACGATTCAAGCGAAGGCGAAAAAATCGGACAAGCTTTGGGGGATAAAAAAGCGGTGATTCTTCAAAATCATGGTTTGCTCACCGTAGGACACAGTGTTGAAGAAGCGGTTTGGTGGTTTTTGAGCATGGAAAGATGTTGTCAATCACAGATTTTGGCAGAATCTACGGGCAATAAAATTATCCCAATTGACGACAAAACGGCTGCTAAAACAAGAGACTTTGAACTGGGGTTTCCCCTTGCAGGTTTGTTTAGTTTCCAACCCTTGTGGCAAGATATATGTCGCCAACAGCCTGATTTTATGGATGTTCCTGCGCCAAAAGTTTAGGTGTAAGGAAATTAATGGTAAAGTGTACTGAAAATTAAATATACCAGATAATTTGAGTGTGTCACAAATCGGTTGCAATAGTAACCCCAACGGGGTTTAAGCAATAGCGTAGGGCTTTCGCCCTACGGCGTGTAAAATGGTTTCTTTAGCCCTGAAAGGGCGGAAGCGGAAGTATTCAAAATGTTTTATGCTTTCGCCCTTTCAGGGCTGAAATTACTCATTAATTTACCTCGTAGGGCTTCGTAAACTTTGCCCTACGCTATTGCTATTGCCCTTTCAGGGCAGCTTGTGAAAGAGACTAATCCTAACAATCAATTTGTGATACACTCAGATAATTGAAAATCATTTTTTAGTAAAATTTCAATAATTAAAAACACTGAGTAGTCTTTGGTTGGTTGTCCGTAAAACCGACCCCTCGCCCCTGACTCCTCACTCCTAAAACATATCAATATGAGAGAAGCAGTAATTGTATCAACCGCACGTACAGGCATCGGCAAAGCCTATAGAGGTGCTTTCAACAATACACAAGTCCCAACATTGGGTGGATGGGCGATTGAAGCAGCCGTCAAAAAAGCGGGCATCGACCCTGCAATTGTGGACGACTGTATTATGGGATGTGCCTTGCCACAAGGAAGTGCAAGCCCCAATATTGGACGCTTGGCAGGATTGGCAGGTGGATTGCCTGTGACCGTTGCAGGTATGAGTATTGACCGTCAATGTTCTTCGGGAATGATGGCGATTGCTACGGCAGCCAAACAAATCATCGTAGATGGTATGCAGGTCGTAGTGGGTGGTGGATTGGAGTCCATTAGCTTGGTTCAAAACGAACACATGAACACCTATCGAATGGTGGACAAAGCTTTGGTAGCCAAACACCGCAACATTTACATGCCTATGCTTCAAACGGCAGAAATCGTGGCAAAACGCTACAATATCAGCCGAGATGCACAGGATAAATATGCTTTGAAGAGCCAACAAAGAACAGCGGCAGCACAAGAGGCTGGAAAATTTGATGATGAAATTGTGCCTGTGACAACGACTATGGGCGTGATGGACAAAGTGACCAAAGAAATTTCATTCCATGAAGTGACACTTGCTAAAGACCAAGGAAACCGTCCAAGCACTACGCTTGAAGGGCTTCAAGGTTTGAGATTGGTGAACGAAGGGGGAACGATTACGGCAGGAAATGCAAGTCAATTGTCGGATGGTGCTTCTGCTTGTATCTTGATGGATAGTAAGTTAGCAGAGCAGCAAGGATTGCAGCCTTTGGGAGCTTATCGTGGAATGGCTGTAGCAGGTTGTGAACCCGACGAAATGGGTATTGGTCCCGTTTTCGCTGTGCCGAAATTGTTGAAGCAACATGGATTGAAGGTGAGTGATATTGGGCTTTGGGAATTGAA
>JBMYXW010000238.1:0-5446 GCA_049608825.1 Chitinophagales bacterium | reverse complement strand
TTGAACAACAACGATTGTATTTTACGCCAAACGAGATCGAGTTAACAGAGTTGAAAAGTATTCGCCTAAGGAACCACCGATGCTATTTCATTGCGTGCGCCTTTAATTAAGAAATACTTACCATCTGTCTTATCCGCAATTTCCTTCAATACTTCCTCATTTAATTTGGACACCACCAACTGACCATTTCTATCCTGTTTGTAGCCCACTTTTCGACCCTGCATATAGACAGGAATCGAGCTACCCTCTGTAGAGCCTACGCCCAATGCAAAAACTTTGATGCCTTCATTTGCAGCCTCTTCCGCTTTCGCAATCGCTCCTTCTTCGTGATTTTCACCATCCGAAATAATAATCAAAGCCCGATTCTTCTCACTTTCTTCTTCAAAAGATTCTCTCGACAACTCGATGGCTTCTCCAATTGCAGTTCCTTGTGTAGGAACAATATCGGTGTTGATGGTCTGCAAAAAAAGTTTAGCGGCAGCATAATCCACCGTTAGAGGCATTTGAAGATAGGCATGTCCTGCAAAAACAATAATCCCAATACGGTCATTGCTCATGCCGTCTATCAGTCTCGACAACAATTGTTTGGCTCTATCCAAACGAGTTGGCTGAACGTCTTCTGCCATCATGCTCTTCGACACATCAATTGCCACCATCACATCAATCCCTTTGCGTTGGACTTTTTCGAGTGTAGAACCCAATTGAGGATTGGCTAAAGCAATGACAATGAAGACCAAAGTAAACAGGTATAAGAAAGTCTTCACTGCCTGTTTGCGCTCCGAAAAATCGGGAATCAAACGACTCACCAAATCTGTATCTCCAAATCGCTCAATCGCTTTTTTGCGCCACCGTCTGTTTATCCAATACAACAAAAAGAGAATTGGAATGAGTAAAAGCCCCCATAAGTATTGTTCATTTTCAAATTGAAACATAGTCTTGTTAAATGAAAATTAAAATGAAAATCAAAATTAGTGGAATTTTAAATTTTACAAAGCCGATTTTGTTGGTTATTTTTGGCTATTATTCCAAAAGTGACATTTACAATCAAATTCATAGAATGAAACGAATCCTTATTTTTACCTTATTGAGTAGTCTTGTTTTTGTTTTGTGGTCTTGTGGTAGCGGTGAAAACCCGCCTCCTAAGGACAGAAAAATGGCAAGCAAAGTCGAGGCAAAAACGACCGAAACGAAACCCAATCCAAATTTGGGCAAAAAAATCTACAAACAATACTGTGCGCTTTGTCATGGAAAAGATGGCAAACTGGGTGTAAATGGAGCAGGTGATTTAACGGCTTCTACTATTTCGGAAGCAGAAGTGACTACTCGCATCCAAAAAGGAAAGGGTTTGATGACTCCTTTTGAAGAAATACTGAGCGAAACGCAAATCAAAGCAGTGACGGAATATGTGATGGCGATGCGGAATGAAGAATAAAATTTACTTTGAGAACCTTGATGGACTGCGATTTTTCGCCTTTTTAGGGGTTTTTCTACACCATTCTTTTCACACCGAATTGGCATGGATAAAAGAAAGTAAGACCTATCAATGGGCTGATTTTCTATTCAAAAATGGCGATATGGGAGTGAATTTCTTTTTTGTTTTATCTGGATTTCTGATTACCTATCTCCTCATTCACGAAAAAGAAAAACACCAACAAATCAATATCCGATACTTTTATATTCGTCGAATTCTCCGAATTTGGCCTTTGTATTACGCCGCCTTGTTGATTGGTTTTGTGGGATTTCCGCTATTGAAGTCAACAATGGGAGCAATATCTTCCGAAACTGCAAACCCTTTACTTTACGCCTTTTTTCTTGGCAATTTCAGTGATATGTGGAATGGTTTACCCGATGCTACGATATTGGGCGTATTGTGGTCTGTATCCATTGAAGAACAATTTTACCTATTTTGGCCACTCCTATTGAGCCTGCTTCCCCAACGACATTACCTCAAAGCATTTGCCTTACTAATACTTGGTTCTATCGTTTTTCGCTCCTTTCACTATGATGATTATTTCGTATTGTATTACCATACTTTCAGCGTCATTTCGGATATGTGTGTAGGTGGAGTGATTGCTTATTGTAGTTATTTTATCCCCAGATTCAGAGCCTTTTTTGAAGAGCTTCCAAAAGCAAAAATTGTATTTATTTACCTCATAGGTTTTACTTTCATTCTATTCGAGAAAAGCATTTTTACCCTTTCCTTTCTGCAAATCTTCTCTCGACTGCTTTATTCCCTGTTTTTCGCTTTCATCTTATTGGAGCAAAATTACAGCCGACATTCTTTCTACAAAATGAAAAACTGGAAACGTCTTACGCATTGGGGAAGAATGACTTATGGTTTGTATTGTTTGCATTTTTTGGGCATCTTAGCAGCTATCATTCTCTCCAAAAAAATGGCTTGGAATCAAAGTATTGTAGGTGTTTTGCTAATCGAAACGGCTTTGGCTTTTGGAATTACTTGGATTATTGCATGGTTCAGCTACCAATTTTTTGAAATGCCTTTTTTGAAGTTGAAAGAAAGGTTTATCAATAAAGAATACCAATAAAATTATTTCCTGATTTAGACTTTTGAAGTTTTACTTCAAAGAACCTCGATTATAATGAAAATCAATCATCTTCAAATAAGAAACTTCAAAAGTCTCTGTCTCCAAATTAGGATTTGTTTTATTAACCAGTCACCAACTACACTTCCTCCAAATTCTTAAAAATCATTTCGTGTATTTCGGGCATATACAGTTTGGGCATATCATGTCCCATTCCATCTAACCAAAGCGTTTTGGCATTCGGCATCATAGAAGCAGATTTTTTGCCATGCCGAAAAATCACCAAAGGATCGGGTCTTCCATGAATGACTGCAATCGGTAATTTTAGGTGCTTCAATTCTTGAAGGCGAGAACCCGAAGCTTCAATTGCAGCCCCGTGTTGGTCTCTAACTTTGGGATTAGAACCCCGTCTTTTGTGTCTTTCGTACAATGCTTTTTGAACCGCATCTTTGATGTCCACCTCATAAGGACCATCTCCCTTCAATGCAATCCGAATCCCCACACCAAACTTGGCTATCTTTCGGCTGTTTGCACGAATCTGGTATTTGAGAATGAGCTTCAATAAATTTTGCCGAAAAGACTTATGAACAGGCGGCAATTCGGGGTCGCCCATGTATCCTGAGGACATAATAGAGGTAAGTGTCAAAACCCTTTCAGCATGACTAATCGCCATTCGCTGTGCAATCATTCCACCCATCGAAACACCAATGATGTGAGCTTTTTCGATGTTCAAAGCATCCAAAATAGCTATTCCATCTTTTGCCATATCCTCCAAAGTATAAGGGTTTTTCTTGTCCCATTTTTTCATCCAATCCGACATTCCCAGTCCTCGATTGTCGTATCGAATAACGTGGTAGCCCGCATCTACGAGAGGTTGGTAAAAGTGGACAGGCCATCCCAAAACCGTTGTTCCATAGCCCATCACCAACAATACTGTTCCTTTGGGCGTTCCTTCAGGCATCATGGATTCGTACCAAATATTGACATTGCCAGATTTGGCAATACCTGTTTTGCCTGATATGAAATTGGGCAAACTGCCTTCTGCCAATACTTCATCTATTATCTGGTCTGTTTCGGGTGGAATTTTGATACCAGAATTGACATACCAATAAGCTCCAACAGCGGCTACTGCGGCAGGAATAAGAACAGGAAACATATATTTATAGATATTAAAATGAAAATAAAATTATTTGCTTACAAAAATAGTTCTACAGAAAAGAACCTTCCATTCTTTTGTAATCAAAGCAGTGAAGTCTGACTTCTCGCTTCTTCCATCTGTCTTCCTGCTTAATTGGGTGAATGCTGTATTTTACTCCGGTATCTAACCGTTGAAGGCGCAATACCAAAATGCAAAGGTAATTCAATATTTGGCATCGCCAATTGCAGTCCAACCTTAATCATAGCAAGGTGGTGAATCGTATGCTCAATATTGTAAAGAAGCTCTCGGTCAAAACAAGTCTGAACGGTCAACATATCATCCCCTTCAATTTGATAAGCGGCTTGAAGCTTCAAATTGGGATTGGGTTTGCATTTTGGAAGTCCTTCAATCAAAAAATCAATCGCTTCAATCGCAGCTTGCGGCTTGCCTTCAATCTCCCTGTTTCGCTTTCGTTTGTCATAGTCAATAATTCCTTCCTTGCTTTGAGCTTGCTCCAACAGACACTGAAAAAACTCAATGAAATGACGACTGTGAACTCCAATACTTGAATTGAACAACAAAGGCAATGTTTGACAATAAGCAGCAACGGAAACTTGATGCAAATATACTTTTGCATCTTCCAACAATGTGACGGCGACCTTAGTAGGTGTCATTTGTTCTAAAAATTTGGTATTCATAGTCCCTAAACGGAACAAAATGGGGAAGCAATATTGTTTCAATTGTCAAATATAACACAAAACTGGAATCTTATGCCTATAAAAATGAGCGATACAATAGACTTTCTACACCTTCAATGGCTGCAATTGTTCGATGAAAACCCTGTAAGCGAGTCTATTATCGCAGAACACTGGCAAAATTTGGTCAAACATTACCAAGAATCTCACCGACACTACCACAACCTCACACACCTCCAAGAACTGTTTAAGTTACTGCTTCCTTTGGAGCAAAAATTGGAGCATCCCAAAGCCGTTTACTTTGCCATTTTTTACCACGACATCATTTACAATTCCCTCCGAAAAGACAACGAACTAAAAAGTGCAGAATATGCAGATAAGGTGTTGCCTTTATTGAAGGTCGATACCACAACGATTCAATTGGCTTACAGTTTAATCTTAGCCACAAAAGACCACGAAGCACTTCTTCCTACCAATGATTTTCGCTATTTTTTGGATGCAGACTTGGCAATTTTGGGTGCAGATTGGGGAAAATACGAGCTTTATTCACAAGCGATTCGCAAAGAATACCGACACGTTCCTTCCATTCTCTACCGCCGAGGTCGTCGAAAAGTGCTGCAACATCTACTGCAAAAATCCCCTTTGTACTATACCCCTGAGTTTTTTGAACGCTTTGAAGTACAGGCGAGGGAGAATGTGAGGATGGAGTTGGAAAAGCTTTAAGAAGTAGTTTGGACTTTAGTCCGAGTATGTATTTGGGACGGAATGAATTCCATCCTACTTTGTATCCGTGGCTAAAAGTGCTATTTTTTGATAGATTTAGCCACTGATAGAGTTGCTATCCGTGGCTAAAAGTGTTGATTTTACATACATTTAGCCAGCGATACGATTTTCTTTAAAATATAACCGTCTTATTGCCATGAATAAAGACTCTATCCTGAAAAACCAACTTCAAAGCCCTTGACATTCCTTGATTTTTGGACAAACCTTTGACAGCCGTATATTGGTGCTTAACGCTGATATGTGGTTTGAGCCAATCCGTATCCAAATCCCAAAGCCAACAATCCTCT
>JBMYXW010000237.1:0-5479 GCA_049608825.1 Chitinophagales bacterium | reverse complement strand
GCTCCACAAGCATTTTCACCTGCGGTATATAGAGGTCGGTTGTCCCAAAGCATTTCGGGGTCGCTGATTCCTGTGGGTCGAACGGTTCGCACTTGAAACCCAAGGTCGTTGAACTCTGCATCGTAAACAGGAAAATGGGCAAGCCCTCCAGCTAAGCCTACTGTAATGATGGTGATTGTTCCGCTTGTGACGGGATTGCCGAGTCCGTCTATGCCATCCCATATTTGACAAAATTGGGTATTGGCGGTGGGAACACTGACGAAGAAAATGACATCTTCCGTATTGGGTTGATAGCCTTCGACTCCATTGAGGTCTATGACAATTTCAAATTGTCCTGCTCGATTGGAGGTGAAACATATTTCGGTGTCGCTCTGTCCACAGTCTTGATTGATTGCGATATCAATTACTTCTCCAGGGGTTCCACTTTCCCATACACAGGGATCGGGGTCGCTTAGGAAAATGGGATATAATGGTCCCGTTGAATTGGCATCGTGGACAGATTGGAGGTCGTCCGCTGCTGTTCCTGTATTTGTTGTTCCTGTGGCATTGAAGGAAGCGGTCCATCTAAATGGACGAAATCCTAATCCTGCTGCTTCATCGGCAGGAGCTCTGATGGCTGTTACAATACTATCGGCAGTACTGTAAGCGAATAATTCACCACAGAAAGGATTTGCGAAGCCTAAGTTACTGAACGCCCATGTATAGGAGTACAAACGTCCATTGATGATTCCTGTAGAACCGTCACATCTCTCGCCATGCACTGTGACATCGAATAGGGAAACATCCAATGCAACATTGCTTTTTGTGTTGGGGTCATTGGCGTTGATTTCTATCCAGTAGTCACCGTTCATGGTAGGATTGCAGAATGCTGCATCGTAACCTGATGCCCCGACTATCTGTTCGGGTCCTGCATAGGCTTCAGCAACATTGTCAATCCCTCCATTGAGTGATTCGAAAAAACCACTTATGGACATGTCGAAAGGCCCACAAGCTACGGTTCCGTCAGGAGCCATGACTCTAAAGTAGGCATTTCCATCATAGTTTGCCAAAAAACCAAGGTAGATGTCTTCTTTAGTGTGGTCTTTGATGTGAACGTACAGCCTTTCGTTGACTGGGGAAAGTACGCTCGGGGGATTGTCGCTATAGACAAAACCATCAAAACCACCTCCAGAGTTATCAGAATGGTAGGTGGCTAATCCCGCAGCACATTTAGGGTCGCTGGGAACATAGGATTGGGTGTTTGCACCCAATGTGGCAGAGCCTTCTGCGAAGGCTTGGGGTTCTGGTACTAGTAAACACAGGACTGCCACTGCGCTTACCAGCATAAGGTATAGCTTATTCATAGACAATAGATTTGAAGTGGAAATTGTGGGGTTTGATTGATTAACTTTACACAACACACTATGATAAATTTTAAGTTTTTTCATCCGATGGATTTTCAAATACAAATAGAGATTTGAACACAGATTCCGCAGACATTTCAGATATCACAGATAAACAAATTTTTGTTTATCAATATTTTATGTGTAGAACTGTGAAATATAGGTTTGAACTCAAACTTAAGTTCAAGCTCAACTCCAATTATTTAACTGGTGGCAGTAAATAGTGTGGTAAGTAAACTGTGGTTGGTGGTGGTTATATGCTCTAGTTGCTTAAAATTGTTGAAGTTTCAAGATTTACTTGATGAGAATTTGGGTAAAAAACTCCAATCAAAGTATTTGTATGATGTTTGGTTAAGACATTGTATCATAACCATTTTTCCAAATACCATACCAAAAGGGTTGTTGTGAATTATTGCCATTATATAATTAACTGGATAACAGTACTAAATAAAAAACGAACCAAATCCATACAATGTCATTTTTATGTAAAATGACATTTTTATGACTCATATTGGTCTTTTGGATTTATTTTGTAAAATAAACATAAATGGAAAAGCTTGCATACTAAGTGTTTTATACGGCTATTGTTTTTGAATGGTTACTTCTTCGCATCTATTTGGACAAGATAGAGCAGTATATATTGCTCTATCCCTGTCATAACCAGTTCCGTTTTCAAATTGGGTGGTGATGTTGTTGTTGGCAACTCCATTTCCTAACAAGTGTTACATCAATAGAAACAGTTCCGTTGCTACAACTTGAATCCGTCTTCACAACTAAAAAGACTCTCAACTAAAACGGTATAGGTATCTGCTCCTAAATTTTGGAAGGTATGTGTTTTGGTACTTGTAGTGACCACTGTTGGAGTACCTAATGAGGGTAATAAAACTTCAATAAACTTATAGTTTTTTTCTAAATCAATGCTGTGATTTTCGCAATAGGTCTGAATCGCATCTTTGTTGATTTCGCTAAAACCTATACATTACCCTCCATTATTTGACAATGCCATTTTGAAGCCACCAAAAACAAATCATCTCCTTCAATAAAATCCACTCTTTTCATTCCAATGTTATTTGATAGTTAAAACATTACATAAACAAAAAACAGGCATAAATTTTGAGGTTTATACTTTAAAAAAATCCCATTCTATGAAAAATATCTATACCTGTTTGATTCTTTTGTTTGTTGTCTCCAATATTTTTGCACAAGATTGTATCAATGAAACTGTTCGTGGCTTTACTCCCAATTATCAATTTCAAGTAGAGGTTTGTATTGAAGAAGCTTGTGGTTTCGGAACTGACTTTCACATTAGTAAAGTCAAACTTACCTTTCCTGCTTCTACTGCTATTTACAATACCCAATGTTTTAGTTATCACAGCCTACCAGGTTTTAGTGGAGAAGACAGTGGCATAGCAACTGTATGCAATGATACAAATGAATGTTCAGAAGTACCTGTGTCTTTTATTGTTGGAGTAGCTCCAAATTGTCTGCCTGATACCATTGAAGTCGATGTCGAAACTTCGGGAACTATTACTGAGGTTTGTTTAGAAGAATATTGCAGCGATTTAGGCGCATTGAATTTTACCTTGCTCAATCCTCCTTCATGGACTTATGACCCAATGGGAAAAGGTGAAGGATTGTGTGTAGAACATTATTCGCTTCCTGGTTCGGGCATCTATAAAGAAATCTATCAGGCTCAAATCTGCAACGATGATTCCAATACCTACTGCGATACGGTCACTTTTGTATTCAATGTAGGCAATCCGACTGCTATTGAAGGTTTTGAAGAAGATAATCTTATTGAAGTCTATCCCAATCCTACGAGTGAAGTTCTTTATTTTTCATCCCCCAAGACGAAAGGGAAGGTGAGCGATTTTGAAGCTGCATTATACAATTTGCGAGGTCAAAAAGTTTTGCAGTATTCTTTTGATGGATTAGAACAAAAAGATTCTTATTCAATGAATGTGGCGGATATGCCCACAGGGGTATATTTTTTGAGCCTTCAATCCTCAAAAGGCAAAGCCTTAGGGAACTCTAAGGGGCATAGAATTGTAATCAAATAACAGGAAGTCCTGTATATTGTGATTCAATTTGAAGCAAACTATGGCGATTAAAGATATTATTTGGTGGTTTTTGAAATTATTGCTTATTCTCACCTTGCCTTTTATATTGTTGATAAGAGGAGCAATTTATTTGCACATTCACTACCAAACTTATCCTTCTTTGTCTATTATTGGAGGAATGATTTTGGCAATCTTGGTGGTGATTGTTTATTTGGTATTTGTGTATGGCTATCTCACGGGTTATTGGGCAAGCCTGCAAACTTTGAAGAAAATAGCTGTGATTGCCTTATTTTTGGTCGGGGCTTATGCGCTTCATGCCCTGCTTTTTTTGGCAAAACACAATGCCAAAACGCCTGCGATTCAAGAGCAATATACTGAACTCCACCCCATTCTTCGATTGAGTATCAGCACTGTTCTGTTTTTGGATGGGGACGTGATGATTACCGATGCCCAACGTCAGCCTGAAGATTACCGAAAAATGGGCTTACCTTCCAAAAAACGTTCTCTCCATTTTCCGCAAAAGGATGGCTATGTTCATGCGATAGATATTCGCACCAATGGACATTCTGAGTTTCGGAATTTTCTATTGAAGACCTATTTCTATTCAATGGGTTTCAATACATTGAGGCATGTAGGTACAGGCGACCATTTGCACATTTCGCTGTTGAGTCATGATTATCCTCATGGGATTTAGTTTTGGTTAAACCCCGATTTAGACTTTTGTAGTTTGACCTTCAAGGTTCTTGATTAGAATAAAAATCAATCTCCTTCAAAGAGGGAACTACAAAAGTCTTTGCCTCAAATGTTGAGCTTGTTTTTTAGGTCTTACTTATGAATTTTTAATTTCTCTAAGTCGTTACATTCTCTTTTCCAACCTCCATCAAATACTCTTTAAATTCTTCAAACCCAGTCCCCATCAATTTCGCTACCTTTTCCCTATCCTTCAATGCAGCCAAATCAGCAGGAATTTCCACCTCCGAACCAATCGTTTTTTCTACAATGTCGATAAACTTTGAAGGATGAGCCGTAGCCAAGAAGATGCCATTGCAGTAATTGGTCAAGCCATTGGATTCCAAATGTTCCATTAAGCCTCTATAAGCAATTGCAGTATGTGGACACATTTCATAGCCATATTCATCATAGACCAATTTTAGTGTTTCTAAAGTTTCGGTATCCGTATAACTATAAGCTGCAATATCTTGGCGAATCGCCTTTACTTCTCCACTGTACAAATCTACAATGCGCTGAAAATTGCTGGGATTCCCCACATCCATCGCATTGGAATAGGTCGCAATAGAAGGACTAATAGGAGTATAATTTTCTGTTTTGAGGTATTCGGGAAAAACTTTGTTGGCATTCGTTGCAGCGATAAATTTGGCGATGGGCAGTCCCATTCGCTTGGCGATTAAGCCCGCTGTAATGTTGCCAAAATTACCACTTGGAACAGAAACAATCATCGGTTTGCTTTTGTCCTCTAGCTGTTGGTAGGCTCTAAAGTAGTAAAACATTTGTGGAATCAAACGAGCCAAACTGATAGAATTGGCAGAAGCCAAACGCATATTTTGATTCAAATCGTCCTCATTGAAGGCGGCCTTGACGAGGGCTTGACAATCATCAAAAGTTCCATTTACTTCAAGGGCGGTAATGTTGTGACCGAGTGTGGTCAATTGTTTTTCTTGCAGGTCGCTCACCTTGCCACTTGGGTATAAAATAATAACTTCAATCCCTTCGACTTGGTAAAATCCCCTTGCAACTGCACCACCTGTATCGCCCGAAGTTGCCACCAAAATATATTGTTTTTCGCTTTGGTCTTGCACAAAATGTCCCATCAAACGAGCCATGAACTGCGCTCCGAAATCTTTGAACGCCAAGGTCGGTCCATGAAACAATTCCAAGCAAGAAATATCGTCTTGAATGGGTCGCAAAGGCGCATCAAATTGCAGCGCATCGTGTACGATTTTTTGCAGGGCATCGGCTTCAATACTGTCTTGAAGCAAGCAATGTGCTACCTCATAAGCCATTTCTGCAAAGGATAAT
>JBMYXW010000236.1:0-5494 GCA_049608825.1 Chitinophagales bacterium | reverse complement strand
TTCAAGTCCTTCACCAACCTCTTCAATTCATTGTTAACACAATACAAAACCCTCATTTTGAAAAAATCAATCATAATCCGCATCGCTCAACCAATCCTCCAATTCCCAGTCCAGCTCTTCAAGAATCGGACGCATTGTATGCACTTCAATATATCCTAAACCTATATCCTTCAAAGTTCTGGGGTGGATGCGTTTTGATTTGGGCATATTTCCATGTGTTGATTCATAGACCTTTAGAGGGTTCACCTCATAAAGAGCAATGCCTCCCAATCCGCTGTGCGATGAAAAGCTACCATAATGTTCATACCATTCTATTTGCTCATCGGAAACTTCAATGTATGCTTCAAAATACTCGAATAAAGCTTCCTTAAGCTCATAAAAATTGTAAGTCAAATTTGCCCCACCAAGACTACTTTTTAGGGGACTCAAAACAAAAACAGTTCTTTGACTACCTTTCTCAATATACAAGCGAACCAAACAGTGTCCAATTCCATAACGACAATCCCAATGAAAGATAATCTTGAATTGTTGGATGCCGTTTTCGTTTGTGATGATTAAGTTTTCGTTTTTCATGTTGCTTTTTTCTGTTGTCTTCTACCTTGATGATTCCATTCTCCGAATAATCCCTTTCTTCCCATCCTTTTCCACTTCAATAAACCCTTCCCCCAAATACCCCACCCCATCATACTCAAAAGAAATCACCACCTTATTCGTTTGGTCAATAAAACCATATTTTCCATCTTTTTTCACCTCCACTAAACCGTTTTTTCTAAAAGAGTAGGCATTGTCATAGATAAAAGGTACAACCGTTTCATTCTTCAAATTAATATAACCCCATTGAAGCCCCTGTTTCTTCGTAAACTATCGGAGTAATTTCTTCAATTAATTCTCTATCAATACTTTTTGCTATATCGCCTTGTCACACAGCAACCATACTGTTTTTAAAACCCTTCACTTTGTCGTAAACAAAAGGCACTAATTTTGCTCCATGCTGGTCTATAAATTTCCATTTTTTGTCTTGGTAAACGGCTGCAATACCTTCTGAAAAGTCTTCTGCCTGTTCATAGATTGGAGGTATGGCAAATCGAGGTGTGATTTGCTCTTCTGCTATTGAAGGGAATAGCATGAGAAGAAGGAATGGGATGGAAAGGTGTTTTTGCATATTCAATAAAAGGTCTTTCATAAAAAATCAGTCAATGGATTCAATTGAAGGAGAGGAAGAAAAAATACAATCCCATCAGTTAAATAGGATAAAAAACATATAATACAAAACCATAAAATATACAAGCGGCAATTATCAATGTAAGAGGTATAAGTAGTGCAATCAACCAAAAAGTATGTGGTATGCTTTTGTTTCCCACAATGTCAGAAGAAAACTTGTCCGTTTTGGAATAACAAACCTCTACAACTTTGTTTTTTTGAATCGCCTCATTTAGCTTTGAGGTGACAGTAGTTTCTAAGTAAAAAGGAGCAATGGTGGGGTAAGTATATCGGACATGATGACTGACTCCTTTTACTCCGTCTGCGACTCTACTAACATCTATTTCCCATGTCTCCAATACCTCGCCTTTTTCCTTGATTCCTTTTTTATTCAATTGAAGGAATTTGAAATGTTCCTTTATAAAAAGGGCTCCCGCAAATGTTATAATAACACTTCCCAACATCACAAATAAATACATTAAAAATCCAAAAACAATTAAGGCTGCATCTTCAACGGTATTGGATAAGCCTACAAAATTCAACAAGCCTAAGACCAACAAACAGGAAGCAATGGCTATAATATTGGCGACAACAAACCAATTTTCTCCTTTTACGGGGGTGACTAAACTGGCAATACTGACAAGAGTAGGATTGTCTTTTTGGTACAAAAGGTCTATGGAGTCTCCTACCTTATACCGTCCCTTCAAAACTTCTGTATTCTGAAAATCCAAATGAATAGTAGATTCTCCTATCAAGGTTTTCGTCTTAGTTTTTACCTTGTATTCATAGACTACTACTATACTGTATTTTTTGGTTTCATTTAAAGTCTTTTTCTTTCCTACAATTGAAGCAAAAAAGCTTTTCTTTTGAGGATGATATACTGCTGTTATTCTACCTTGGGTTCTGGCACTATTTGAAAGTATTTTTTTGTTTTTTTGATGAATAGAATCATCATACTTCAACAATAGAATCAACGTTCCTATCAAAATAAGTGTGTATATCGAAAAAACTACTCCTATGGTTGTTGCAGCCATGTTTTTGAGGTAAAATTACTCAATAACTTCCATTGAAGCAGGTGCAGCATACCCAAATTCTGCATTTACCGCTTTTCGCAAGTCATTGAACAAGAGTAGGCAAACAATGAGTATTCCCAAAAAGAATATTCCAAAGCCTTTGGGTTTGGAGACACAATTCATTTCTTCTTCGTTTTTGTAGAGACACCAAAGAAATACTCCAAAGCCCCAAATCACTACAAAAATGAACAAAAACGTTCCCAAATATTTGTAGTGCATTCCATTGTGAACGATGTCCGAAAAATCGACTTCGTTTTTGCAGTAGTAGATATCCACTTCGTCTTTTGAATACAAATAGGGAGAAACTTCTTTGGTTGTTGTGTAGGTTTGGAGTTGATTGTCTGCGTTTTTGACCTGATAAGTGTAAGTCAACTTTCGACTCACCGAAGTGGAAGTTTTTAGACTATGCGAACTCGGACGGTATTTTCTATCTATGACTTTGGCTTGGGTGATGAGTCCTGTTTTGTGAAGGGTTTGGTGCTTTTTGAAGCCGTACAAAAGATAGACGGGTGCAATAATTCCAATGCCTACCCAAAATACGATAACGGCTATTAACAACAAGTACAAAAAGGCATTTTTTATCCATTCCATATTATCTTTTTCGTTATTGTTTACTGGAATTACCGATTCTTTACGACCGATGGTAAACGGCTGTTATTTTGGCTTGGGTTCGGATGCCATTTTGCAGTAGTTTTTTGTGATTTTGATAGGTTTTTTGGGTGAATTTCCATAAGTAAATCAGTGTTCCTGTCAAAATGAAAGTGTGAACCAGAAAGTCTATAAAAACGATTGTTGTGGGCATAAGTAAGGAGTCAAAATTAAGGGATAGGGAGAGTCCGGTTTGCGGCTTCAAATATTTGATTGACCTCACTTCAATCGTTTCCGAATATCATATTGCTCAATTTTCTGCTCCACTTCATGAGCCAATTCTTCTTTTGAAGGAATGTACAATTGGCACTTTGAAGCAAACAAATATTCACTGTCTTTGAGCATAGAGTATTTCACAACGGTTGCGTCTTTTCGATTGCAAAGTATGATTCCAACAGTAGGGTTATCGCTTTCTTGGCGTATTTTGTCCTCGTATAGACGGACATACATATCCATTTGCCCAATGTCTTGGTGGCTGAGTTCACCAATTTTTAAGTCAATCAGCGCAAAACATTTGAGGATGTAATTGTAAATTGGTTTCGCTAAAACTTTTCCCCAATTTACCAGGTAATTTCACCGAAAGTTTTGGTAGCATTTCACTTACAAAACTATTTTTTTTCGATTCGTTTTTTTGTTCTTCTGCTACAATCAGTTTACCAATGCTCCAATAAGTTTGCAACATCACTACATTGATGCTTTTGTAAGCGTCTTTTTGGGCTTGTTCGATGATTTGGTGTCCAATCATTGCCAAATCTTTGTAATAGCATATCTATCAAACTTATTGTCAATAGACACAATCGGTAAATCTTCTGCCATAGCTTGAGCAATAATCAACCTATCAAATGGGTCTCTATGAAAAAGAGGTAATCCAGTGTAAGCTTCCAAATGATTGAGGTTAATTGGAAGAATCTGAATCTCAGAGGGAAGAAGTGTTGAAAATAGGTACGTTTATTCGCAATTTCCCAATATTTACTTTGACTGCAATTTCCCATAAACTCGCAATACTCAACAACTTGGTATTGGAAGAATCTTCTATCAAAATCCGATTTTCTTCACCCAATTCTTCACTGCCCCAAATGTACCACAAAAAAGTATGTGTGTCCAAAAGTATTTTCATATCACATATAGTCCTTAAAATCATCAATTGACCCATTAAAGTCCTCTGCCATGTATTGAATCATATTTTTTGCTGCCCCAAATTTAAAAGGAATCGGTGTAATAGGCATAGATGCTGTAGGAGTGATAGATATTCGCTCCAAAGCCTTTTTAACCAAACCATCAATTTGTTGAATAATGGATTCGTCCTCTACATAGACCAACTGACTAATTAACTCTAATTTTTTTGCTTGTAAGTTCATGCCATTCTGAATATAAAAGATTAAAGATTCCTTGTTGTAGAACATCTATTCCAACCTCATAGTTCAATTTCTCCAAAAGTTACACTCAAAGGAATATAGTTGGTATTTCACCCATAACTTTCAATCATCAACCTCAACTCAACTAAATCTTTAAATTTTCTAAAGTCAAAATGCTTCTTTGAATGAGCATAAAATCTTTTCATAGAGATTCCTTCAAACTCTCTTGACAACGCTTTTGCCAAATCTTTTCCTTGAAACCAGTTTAAAAAATCCATATTCTCAAAGAAATCTTCATCAAAAATACCTTCAAATTCACTTAATTTAATATCAAACTCACTCTCTGTCCACTTACTTGTTTTTCCTTTTCCCTCAAACATCTTTTTTATGCCCTCATTTCTACAAAACTCATAGCTCAAATCAGAAGGCAATTGACCACTTGAAGTACAAATATTGGTACCAAAATCTGTCGGAGTTCTTAATGCGCCTAAAGTATGCCTAACAGCTTGATGGTGTTTTATCGTTTTGGCAGCTTCTATAAATCTTTTTTTAACGATTTCTTTGCTTCCAAATCTGTCGGATATAAAATCATAAAACAAGTCAAAATCAAGCAAATAATTTTCAATAGTCGTTTTGTAGGTCAAATAGATATATGAATTTAAATGTATCAACTTATCTTCATTCGGCATTGGAACATCAAAATCTCTATCCTGATAATTCCCAAAAGCTTCTAAAGTCTTAAAAATTGGTCACTTGTGGGCGGTTGAATCCGAAAATGCTCAAAAGTTATGTCCTCAAGAAATTTACAAATGCCTGATAATGATTCAATTTTAATAGCTCTATTGATTTGGTAGAAAGTGGTATGCTTTGGTAATTTACTTCTCAAATGAATAAAAAGAGCTAATGCAAAAAAAGGTAAAAAGACGCAAGCGTAAGCACCTGACTCTGACCTTAGTTGATATTTTCCCCATTGTAAGAGCTGTTTCATTGCCCTAAAAAGCTGTTCAATGAGGTAATGTTCTGTCCAAATTTTATATATTTCTGCTACCCTTTCTTTTCCAACAGCAAAAACATACCTCATTTTTCCCACTTGTTTTCGACCTAATGCTACTACATGACCAAAAGTATCATGAATTCCCCTGTGTACCAACACTTTTTCCTTCAATCCCCATTTCTCTTCTGCTTCTTGCTCCCATTGTTGCTCTGTCATTAATTCAG
>JBMYXW010000235.1:0-5524 GCA_049608825.1 Chitinophagales bacterium | reverse complement strand
ACCCGTATCGCCCATTTCCCAAAAGTTGTCTTCTTTAGAGGCTTTCAAAATGCGGTCTTCTGCAATGTATTTTTTCCAAATATTGTAAGCATTCGTATCTTCAGGAACGCCATCGGCTTTGTCTCCTTCAAAAACCGTTACATACAAACGGTCTTTATCAATCTTGTAAACTTCAGTTAACAATTCCCAAGCCCATGCAATTGCGTCTTCTTTGAAGTAGTCGCCAAAAGACCAATTGCCCAACATTTCGAACATGGTGTGGTGATAAGTATCCACACCCACTTCTTCGAGGTCATTGTGCTTCCCCGAAACACGGAGACATTTCTGAGTATCAGCGATTCGTGGATTATCTGGCGTGAGATTCCCCAAGAAAAAATCCTTGAATTGATTCATTCCCGCATTGGTGAACATCAAGGTTGGATCATTTTTAACAACGATGGGTGCTGATTTGACAATTTTATGACTTTTGCTTTTGAAGAAATTCAAAAAAATATCTCTTATCTCCTTGGATGTCATGGGAATGTCTGTTTAATTTTGTTGAAATTAAAAGTTCAAATATGCGTTAATAACCGTTAAATAGTGAAAATAATTCATGTCAGCTTGCCTAGCTTCTATGTCGAAAGTTTGACAATTGCCAATTGTTTGTTATTTTTGCATTCAAAGTCTTTTAAAAGAGACTGCGAAATTACATAATCTTAGGCTATGAAAAAAGTAAAATACCAATACAATAAACACACCCTTCGGTATGAGAAAATTGAAGCTTCTTGGCAATCCATCGCACTCCAAATTTTTGGCGTGTTGTGTGCTATGACGGTTTTCGGTGTTTTTTGCGGTATGCTTGCATTTAAATTTTTTACCTCTCCCAAAGAACGACAACAAGAAGTATATGTCGAGAAAATGGAGATTGAAGTAGAAAGCTTCAAAAGACAAGTGAAAGAACAGGAAGAAGTTTTATCGGCTTTGCAAGAAAGAGATGAAAGTATTTACCGTACTATTTTTGAGGCAGAACCTATTCCGATGGCTGTACGTGAAGCTGGTTTTGGTGGCGGTAATCGCTACAAAGATCTTGATAATTTGCCGAACAGTGAATTGATGAAGAGTACGGCTCAACGCATCGAAAAAATCCGCAAACAACTCTATATACAATCCAAATCCTATGATGAAATAGCAGAACTCGTCAAAAACAAGGAAGAAATGTTTGCTTCTATTCCTGCTATCCAACCTGTTTCCAACAAACAATTGAGAAGAATAGCTTCGGGTTTTGGGATGCGAATGCACCCAATCTATAAGACTCGCAAAATGCACAGTGGGATGGATTTTTCTGCTCCAACAGGCGCACCTGTTTATTCAACGGGTAAAGGAAAGGTGGTGAAGGTGAAAAAATTGAGAAAGGGGTATGGCTACCATGTAGTGATTGACCACGGCTTCAATTACGAAACGTTGTACGCTCACCTAAGCAAAATAAAAGTTCGTACAGGACAACGTATCAATCGTGGTGACGTGATTGGTTTGGTCGGAAATACAGGTACTTCAACAGCTCCTCACCTACACTACGAAGTCCACAAAAACGGCAAACGCATCAATCCCATCAACTTCTTCTACAATGATTTGAGTCCAGAGGAATTTGACAAGGTATTGGAGATTTCAGCGAAGCACATGCAGTCATTTGATTGATGTGGTGATTGGTAATCGGTGATTCGTGACTGGTTTGTAATACAATTTAAAACAAAAAAGGCTTCCTTTTCGAGAAAGAGGAAGCCTTTTTTGTGTTAGGAATGCTGAAAAAATAAGGTTACAAATTTCGCTTTGCTTACTCATTGGATGAATTTTAAAAGGTTAATTCAGCAGCATTCCTTATATTGCAGACTACAAAAATTTCTAAAACTTTTGTAGTCTTTAAAGATTTGTAAAAAACAAAATATCTCAAAAAAATATCTCCATATTAAAATCTGCACTAATTAGCCCCAAACTGTGTCGGTTGTTTTTTAGACCAAAAGTCGTGATAAAGACCAACTGAATCTGTTTTTTAGTTTTGGTGCTTTCTTGGAAAACACGAATTTTCTCTCGAAGTTTTTGTGCATATTCTTTGCTAATCGTAAAAGCTACATTGTAGAACTTGACCTCACATAGATTGATAAGATGGTCATTGCGATCTATAACTAAATCAATCTGAGCACCCGTTTCTTGCCCCTTTCCTATTTTTAAAAAAGAAGAAGTCGTAGAATAAATACCTCCTATTTCCAAAGCTGTTTTGATAGTAGAAACGTGCTTCAAGCAAATATTTTCGTAGGCATAGCCACACCAGATTTTATAACTTTGTGTTTGGCTAAGGCTTGTCCAAGTAGGTGGATTTTGCAGGTTTTTTTCAATAAAGCGCAAATAAAACAATGAGTATTCATCCGTCAAACGAAAGGTTTGCCCTTTTTTTCTTTTCCCAAAAGGTGGGTAAGTAGCAATAAAACCTGATTGAAACAATTCGTCTAACACACGAGTCACACGCCCTCCATCAGGTAACTGGGTAAGGTTTAGTATTTCATTTCTATTCATGCCACTTTGTTTGGTAGCCAAAGCTCTAATAATGGCGATGTGGTAATCAGCATATTGGAAAAGGGCAGGGTAAAGGCTCAAAAATTCATCCCTCAACAAACCATCTTGACTAAAGCAAATTCTGTTGATATTTTGGACAGCACTTCTACCTGCTTTTAGTTCTTTTAGGTAGTGTGGAATACCACCCATCACCATATACAATTGAAGGAGTTGATAGTGGTCGAAATAAACAGAACGGCTTTCCAAATAAGCTTTTGTTTCGGCAAGTGTAAAAGATTGGAGTCGAATGCGACGTGTCACTCGATTGTGCAACCCTCCTTTGTTTCGCAATATTTTATGAATCATCCAAGAAGTGGCAGAGCCACAAAGCACTACTACAATATCTTGTCGAACTGCCCAAGAGTTCCAAAAATAGCTGAATCCAGTAAACTTTTGTAGTTTACCCTCAAAGGTATAAGGTCTTTGAAAATCAGTAGTTTCCTTAAAAGGAAACTACAAAAGTCTAAATACTTCCACTAAAAACCTCAATGAGTCCCATTTTTTGATTATTAGTCATCGGAATATGGTAAAAATATATAGATTCCGACGACTAATAACTGAAATGTACAAAAAATAATTTAAAACAGAGGTGAAAGGCGACATTTCCGTAAACATGAAGGAGGTGTAACCTTTTATTGGGCATTGAAGTTCTCACCCAAACAAATCTTCAAAATCTCCTGCCTTGTCAATCCCTTTTGTTTTTTTGAAAGTGCTGTTACAATGCTGATGTGCCGTTCAGGTCGGTCAAACAAAGCAGGAAAGAGGCGGTTGAATTCGTCAAATAAAAAGCCTTTTTATAGTATAAGGTGCAAATGAAGGTCAAAAATTGTATTTTTGCATACCTACAAAAATGCTTCACCACTCCAAACTTAATTTTTCAATTCATTTTATTAAAACATTCTGACATGTTGAGTAGAGTTTTTTTAGTATTTACAATAACCTTGTTGAGTCTTTCTTTTGGTGTTGATGCTCAAACAAAAAAAGCACCTTCTTCCTCTTCCAAGTTTGATAGAAACATGGAGTCAAAAGCCAAATTACAGCGAAACTTGGAACGCAATGCTTCTTCAAGGTACAATCCCAATTCGTCTCAAAGAGCATTTGCAGAGATGGCAAAGGATCCAAATAAAGATGCTTTTGTTATCAATGGGTATGAATTGCAGTTTAATTCTTACATAGCTGTGGAAGGTAGGCAGTCTCTTGCAAGCATTGTTTTATATGCAAGTGGTGAGAAATTTGGTGAGGTGATGTTTTTTGGGGTAGATGAGGCAGTGGCATCTGTAAAACAAAAAATGGGCGAACGTAAAAATCTTGAAGATGGAGAACCCGTTCTGTTGGCTTATCACATAGATATGCTTCCCAATATTTTGGCTTTTTTAGAATCTTCTCGTTCGGTAGCAGTGGTCTTGGACAAATCAAGCAGACAACTTAGCCTCAGTTCTGGCAAAGTGAGCATGTGGGATAGGAGATAACTCTATTTCCGTCCTTCAATAATCACCTGTTCTACCAAATTACTGCCAAAAGAATAGGGGATTCGCGAGATACTATCAATGGGTTTTGTGATAAATACATTTGCTTTTTTGCCCCTACAAATCGTTCCCAATTCGTTTTGCAGCTCCATAGCATACGCACCATTTATTGTAGCGGCATTGATGGCTTCTTCGGGCAACATTCGCATTTTAATGCAAGCCAAAGACAAGACAAAAGGCATATTTCCTGAAGGTGTAGAGCCAGGATTATAGTCTGTTGCTAAGGCGATGGGCAATTCTGCTTCTATCATTTTTCGAGCAGGGGGATAATGTTCATCGTTGATAAAAAAGGGGGCAGAAGGAAGTAAGGTCGGTATGGTGAGAGAGTTTTGAAGGGCTGCAATTTCGGCATCGTTCAAGACTTCTAAGTGATCAACGGATAGCGCATTGTGGGCTATACTTGCTTCGATACCGCCCATACAATTGAATTGATTGGTGTGGATTTTGGCTTTGAGTCCAAACTTTGCACCCGCTTCCATAATGCGCTCTGTTTCGGCAACAGTGAAGGCGACTTTTTCGCAAAAAACATCAATGTAATCTGCCAAACCTTCTTCGGCAATGGTTGGTAACATTTTATTGATTACCAAATCTACGTAATCTTTACGCTTGTTTTTGTAATCTAATGGAATGGCATGTGCTCCCAAAAAAGTAGCTTTGATGGTGAGGTCTGACTTTTTTTTAAGTTGTTGGACAACCCGTAGAATCTTCAATTCGCTTTCGTAGGTCAATCCATAACCGCTTTTGATTTCGACAGCTCCCGTTCCGAAACCTTTAATCTCCTCCAATCGCTCCCAAGTACTTTGTAGGAGTTCTTCTTCGGAGCTTTTTTGTAGTCGTCTTGCAGAATTTAGAATACCTCCTCCTCTTTCTGCAATTTCTTGATAGGTCAAACCTTGGATTCTATCTCGAAATTCTTGTTCTCGAGTCGCTGCAAATACCAAATGTGTATGCGAATCACACCAACAAGGCAAAACCATTTTACCCTTTACGTCCAACACTTCTCTTGCCGTTTTTGGGCAGTTTTCCATTTTTCCAAAATCGGCAATCAAACCATCTTCTATGAGTAGATAAGCATTTTCAATGTTTGGCAAAATTGCCATATCTTTTCCTGCAACCCATTTTTTAGGGGTATTTTCTTCAATGTTTACAAGGTTTTTTATGTTTTTTAGGAGTAATTGCATTTGACGGAATATTAATATGTTCGCTTACAAAATAACTTATTGAAGAATGAAGCTACTATTTTTTTCAAAAAAAAGCTTTGTTACTGTTAATGTTTTTCTTTTTTCTGCAACTATACTATTGAGAAGGGAAAACCTTCCATAACGACTTTTGAAAAAACAAGCCTATCGGTTTTTTTTAGAATAAATAATATCTCAGATATGACGAGTTTAGATTGTAGATTATTGAATACA
>JBMYXW010000234.1:0-5529 GCA_049608825.1 Chitinophagales bacterium | reverse complement strand
AAGACTTATTCGGCAAGCGCAGTTGTATTTCTTGCTGCAACTTTCTATACAGATGTTTTATTTGAAAACGTATTTCCTGCAATGGAATTTTCTTTCGAGCCAAGAATAAAATACCGATTAGTAAGAAAAAATAAAAACTATAACTGAACTGCAAAAGGCTGCTTACATTTACTTGGTAAGCAGCAGGATACAATCGCTTCAATCGAAGGTCTATATCTGCAATACTCACCTCTCCATTGTGATCTTCGTCTAAACCACTGTTGTTTTTGTAGGTTTGACTTGGGCTTCGATACAATACATAGTTTGCGTCTTTTCCAATAGCTTTTGGATATAAAATTGCCAAATACAAATCTGTAATATTCTTAAAATCTACCTTTCTTACTTCCTTTACTTCCCGTAGATAATCATACACATAATCAAGCTGCTGAATGTGATTTAGGTTTCGTATTTGCTCCACTGTGATGTCCATTTCAATAGCTGTTCTGGGCATAAACTGAATCAACCCTGTAGCACCACTTCCTTTCAAATTTGTGACCGAAGCATCTAATTTGGATTCGGAGTGCATAATTGCCATCAGCCAATCTGGATGAACGCCTAATTTGTTACTGATACTTCTTACTTTTTTTTCGAAAGCATCAATATCTCGGACATATACATTTGCCTTGTCCTTTAGGTACAATTCTTTTGTTTGAAAGATTTTGGAAATCGAACTCAAAGAATTGATATAAGGATACAACAATAGCATAATGGTAAGGATTATCAATCCTTTTAGAAATGATTTATCGTTTAAATAGTTTGTCATCTATTTGTTTGTAAGATAAGGTTAATAACAAAAGGTGAAGATTGATAAGGCAAACTAAAATGTTAAATTAAGCACTTGCAAAATGTAATTTACTCGCTTATAAAGTGTTGTTTGAATTTGTAGTTGAATTTTTAATTTGCATTTGCCTAAGGTTCTATTCGAAAATTTAGTGTTGATTTACACTATTATAAACCAAAAAAACGGCAAAAAAGTTCCTCAATGTCACAAAAATGTTAGTTTACAAATATTTAACAGTGAAATACTTGTGAAACTTTTTGAAGTTCATACCTATTTTCCCTAATTTTACTTTTGCACTGCATTTATTTATGTATATATGAGGAAACAGGAGAATATACTTATTTTTAAAGAGAATCAATTAGACGAAGCAAAAGGCATTAATAATCAAGGTAATGAGTATTTTGAAAAATATGAGTATGATAAGGCTTTGAATTGCTTTGAAACTTCTTTGAAACTTCGACTGAATATATTAGGGGAAAACCACCTCGATGTAGCAAACTCCTACAACAATATCGGCAACACTTATTACTATAAAGGCTTGTATGATAAAGCTTTAATTCATCACCTGGCTTCTAAAGATATTAAAATCAATATTTTGGGAGAGGATGATATTGCCTTGGCTGTTACCTTCAATGGCATTGGGATTTGTTATGATGCTCAAGGGCTTTACAGCAAGGCATTGGCGTATTACAACAAATCTTTGGATTTGAGAATGAGTTATTATGGGAAGGAACATTCCTCAATTGCACAAAGTTTTAATAATGTAGGTCTTTGTTATTATAGCAAAGGAACATTCGATAATGCGCTTGTATATCTAAAAAAAGCACTGCATATTAGACAGCAATATTTTGGCGAACATCATTGGAGTGTAGCACAAACCTTCCTGAATATGGGTGCTTGTTTTTTTAGGAAATATGAGTATGACGAAGCTTTGTTTTTTTACCAAAAATCATTGAAGCTAAAACAGTCTATTTATGGAGAAAATCACCCGAATATAGCCATTGTTTTAGACAATATTGGGTTTTGTTATCGCCGCAAAAAAGTATTTGACATTGCTTTGCAGCATCACCGTCAAGTATTAGAGATTCGTCAAAGTGTATTGGCGCAAGATCATCCGAGTTTGGCGATTAGCTTTAATAATATTGGGAATTGTCTGTTGGGCAAAAAGCGTTTTGAAGAAGCCTTGGATTATTTCCAAAAAGCTTTGCAAGTAGTTATTCCTGAATTTTTGCCTCAAAAAAATACCGATAATCCTTCGATTCAGCAATACATGGATGCCCAGATATTATTGGAAATCCTGCAATCAAAAGCTGCTTGTTTGCAGGAGATGAACCGAGGGGGATTCAAAGAAGTGGATAATTATGGAGAATTGTCATTGAAAACCTATCAGTTGGCTGCCAACTTAATGACCCAAATTAGAAGGGGCTATAAGGCAGAAAGTACTCGTTTGGCTTTGGCACAAAAAGCCCATGAAATGTACGAAGCTGCCATAGATACTGCAATAGAAAACAATGCAGAAGATTTGGCTTTCACTTTTGTCGAACAAGGGAAGGGAATGGTTTTGTTGAGTTCGTTCAAAGATATTGACGCACAGTTGGCTGCGAATATTCCACAAAAATGGCTCGATGAAGCATCTGGTTTGCGAATTGCATTGACCGAATTGGATCATTCTATTGGGCAGGAGCGCAATAAGATTGAAGCGGAGCGAAACAATGAACAGTTACGCAATTGGCGAAACCAACACTTTGATTACCAAAGAAAATATGAAGAGTTGATTGAAAAACTGGAAGGAGATTATCCCGATTATTTTCAGCTTAAATATGATGTGGAAAATATTTCTATTCACGAATTGCAGCAAACACTGGACTGCGAAACTGCAATCATTGAATTTTTTGTGGGTCGACAAAAAACGTATGTATTCACCATCGGCTGTGATTTTTCACATATCCAAAGCATTGATATTGAAGAAGCAAAGCTGAAAGAATGGGTTGAGGACTTGATTGAAGCGATTTATGCTGAAAATCTAAGGGAATACAGACAGTTGGCTCGTTCTTTATACGAAAAACTGCTGCAGAAGAACTTAGACGATGCTTTATTGGAAGGCATCCAAAACTTGTACATTATTCCCGATGGCGAGCTGAATTTCCTTCCTTTTGAAACATTGTTAAGCCATAAAAGAACTTCAAAGGCTTACCTTGATTTGCCATTTCTAGTGAAAAAGTATGCGATAACTTACCACTATTCTTCAACTTTGTGGCATTATGGAAAGACCAAGCCACAAGACGAAGATTCATCTCTTTTTAGCTTTGTAGGCTTTGCGCCTGTGTATCAGCACCAAGCTTCAAAGTATGAAACTTTACACCATTCTGTTTTTGAGATTGAAGGGATAAAAGCAGCTTTTGAAACCAAAGGTTACCCCACTTCCATACACTTGCATTCCGCTGCTTCAAAGCTTCATTTCAAACAGTTTGCAGCCGATTATAAGTATGTTCACATTGCAGCCCATACTCTTAACCAGTCTTATTTTGAAGAAGAGAAAGCCTATACTTCAGACGGCATTGTTTTTTCTTTACCAACTGCAGGAGAGGAAAGAATTTTATCTATGGGAGAGATTTACAATTTTTCATTAACTGCGGATTTGGTTGTGTTAAGCTGTTGTGATAGTGGCGTAGGAAAGGTCGTGAAAGGAGAGGGGGTCATGGCAATCAATAGAGGTTTTTTGTATGCTGGAGCAAAAAACGTGATTTATACACTCTTCAAGGTGTATGATCGTCACAGTACGGAATTGATGCAGTATTTGTATCAAGATATTTTGGAGAAAAAAAGCTACAGCCAATCACTTAGGGCTTCAAAACTAAAGATGATACAACAAAATTATGCTCCCAAATACTGGTCGGGTTTTGTGCATATTGGAGATTAAGGGAAATGCAAATTCAAACAATACTCTGTATGCGAGCGAATTAAGTTTTAGAAATGCTTAATTTAATATTAAATAATTTATGTTCCAGTGCATTGATTCTTAGTTTATTCAAAATTCAGCATTCAAAATTGTACTCATTGACGATTTTTCTTTCCAAATGACACCAAATTCATTATATTTTGTTATAATTGCTACTGAGTTATTTTCTGATTACAGGGAATGAATTGAGTTTTAATCTAAGTTATTGATAGTTACAGTTTATCTATATTGTTGTTTTTTTCAAGTATTCAATTTGTTTGTTTCTGAATTCCCTATTCGATTTTTAATTACGCTTTTTGATTCACGTTTTTTTTAGAAATGGAGAAATTTTATTTCATCACATAGGCAGAAAATGTCTATTACTTAACTACGTTTATCAATTATGCAAATCATTTCTACCAGAGATTTTACCAATCTTCTTCAAGGAAAACTGGCATTCTTCAGTTATAGAGAGTTGTACAAAAAAATACATCGAAAGCTATTTACTAAGAAAATCATAGCCATTTCTGATAAAACAGAAGCTGACCTTGCTATTGAAGTAGCAAAAAAAGAAGAGGATATCAAGGTTATGAAAGCCAATATGCAAGAGCTGCATCACCGTGTAGCCAATAATTTTCAGCTCATTTCCAGTATTTTAAGTAGTCAATATGAGGAGGCAAAAGAGGGGGAAATCAAAAACCTTATACGAGAGACCAATGCCCGTATTCAAGCGATGATGTATGTTCATCGAAGTTTGTTCAACGACATGAATGTGACCAAAATTAACATGAAAGAATACATAGAAAATTTGGTAGAAAACCTTGTTTTGATTTACGACTATGTAATTGAAGAAATCGAATTAGACATACAAATTTCGGAAAAAGAACTGGACGCTCAGAAAGCCTTACACATAGGTTTGATTATGAATGAACTGGTGAGCAATGCCTTCAAATATGCTTTTCGGAATCATAAACATCCAATGCTTCGGATAAGATTAAAGGTGAAAAAAAATCAAGGGATTCACCTAATTGTGTCCGATAATGGGCCTGGTTTCAATCCTGCCAATAGAAGAGAAGGGGCTTTTGGTCTCAAATTGATTGAAACACTGACCCAACAATTGAAGGGAAAAGCCACATTCTCTACTCAAAATGGTACAAGGTATGAACTGGTTGTCTAAGCAATTTTGAATGAATAAATGTTGAATTTTGAATATGAATTATTCCATTGTGTAAACTACTCAGTACAGTGGAACATAAATGTCAATTTACATCCCCCTAAGTCCCCCTTTGAAGGGCAGGGCTAATCAGTTCTATTTTTTATGAATATGAGTATGCTTGTAGCATCTCGAAAAGTTCTTTAATTTTGTTGGCAAAAGTAATATTGGCTTCCTTTATGGATTGGAAACCATTCATTCTGAATGTATTGATAGCTCCATTTTTCAAAATGGAAAGATTTTCAATTGCATACCCTCCTTTGATATTGGAATTATCTTCATTCTGAACAACATCTTTGACATAGTGTAATCTATTTTCGATATGCCAATGTCCTCGAATACCTTGGGCTACTTGTTTTGCATCATCTATATCTTTACTTAAGATGTAATAATGATGTTCATCAAAATGTCCATCTTTCTTCTTGTTCTTTTGAGGGCGATAACCATATCGATGTACATGAACAATGCGTTGAAGACCAATCCATACAGGACTTATACCTGTAATATCATTATAAATTTCTACTCGTCTATTTTCTATGCGACCTCTATTTTTCTCTT
>JBMYXW010000233.1:0-5534 GCA_049608825.1 Chitinophagales bacterium | reverse complement strand
ACGATTGTTTTATCCTCCGATATGGGCGGCGTGGCGGCGCAGCGCGAGGCCATTCAACGCATTGGCGCAGGTGAGGCGGATATTATTGTCGGCACGCAAATCATTGCCAAAGGGCAAAATGAATATGCTTTTTCTACGGCTGATTGGACGAATGGAGTTTATTTATTGCAGGTTTTGGAAAATGGGAAATTGATGGGAGTAGAACGGGTGTTGATTGTGGAGTAGGTTTAAATAAACTACAAAAGTCTTGATTCCATAAGCGGAACTTATTCACTAATGACAATCCCAATTATACAACACTTTACTGAAATCTCGTTTGACTAAATCCTCGTGTCGAATAAAAAAATTAGCAGTTCCCATATCTCCCCAGATGATTTTATCGCCCTCTGAAACTATCTGAAAAAGGAGTTGATAACTTTGGTAACCTTCTTTGAAGGCTCTGATTTCACCTTGAGTAAAGAATGGAAAACCGCCTATTTTATGCCCTCCAATATCGTTTTGTTTGCTGTAAAGGTAATAAGCTTCTGCTTTTTCTTGCTCTCCTTGATTTGTTAGTTGCTCAAAAACAGGAGTTGCATATCGTTCATATTCTAAAACAGGAAAAAAGGGATAATCTTTTACGATTTCAAATTGTAGGCTTAACGGTGCTTTCAACAAAGGTGAGTATTTCCATTCATCCGTATAGAATGACTTCAAATCGGTTCGAGTTTCAAAGTCAAGGTCCTCAAAAAATAAGACTCTCCAATTTTTTTGTTTGGTGGGGTTGCCAAAATCCAAACCATGAAGATTGTCGTCTTCAACAATGTAAAACTGCAATAAGCCTTCTTTCGGATTGGGTGAGAGATGAGGGATTTCTGCAAAATTCAATTGCGCCAATAATCGCATGGGTTTTCCATCTGCACTTGTCGGAAAATCTTGGTCGACAGGAAAATAAGGCAAGCCTCCAAATTTGCTATTTTCTAATTTGAGGATGGAGGAGGTATGGGTTTTGATGCGAATACAAGGAGCTGCAAAGGCTTCAATTTGGGGTTGAAGATTGGCTAATAGCTCTTTGGGGTCGGGTTTGTTTTTTTCTATATCTTTATTTGAAGTGAGTTCACCGAAGAGTTTTTGGAAGAAGTCAAGCATATATTGTTTTTTGCTAAAAAGACATTTTGGGTTGAGCTAAATAACAAACTCAATAATAAAGATATAAAAAGTAGCTGAAAATAGGGAAGGCTTCTTGTCATTTATTCAGTTTTGTTTAGATTTGTAGGTCAAAACAACAAAGAAATATGGCAAAAATACCTTCAAATCAAATTGAAAAACTCATAGCAGATCACTTCAATAAGGATGAATTGCAAGTGAATCGCTTTTATACAGTTGGAAAAGTACCTCCTCTGACCATTCTACGAATGTCACAACAGTTCTCAGGATTGAACTTGGCAAGAGAAGAAATTTTCTTGTTTTACGACAACAATTTGGGAACGACCAATGGTGGTTTTATATTGACTGACAGTAATATACACTTCAATAAAGGCTATTTGTCGATTGACGATATGCACAAATTGTTTGATGAGTCGGGCAATTTGAAGTTACCGCTTTTGGACTTGAAGGGGGAGATGAAAGAAAAACTGCAAAGGTTGCTTTTGGCGATTGCAGCTTATGATGAGGAAAGCAGTTTGAACATTGTTCGATTTGGCAAAAATGAGAAGGTAAAAGAGTACAAACAGAAACAGAGTGGGGGAGTAGCTCCCAAAAACAAGGTCTCACCCGAAAAAGCAATTGAGGAAGACCTCGTAGATGAAACTTATTTGCAAATGTTGCGACACGAGGGCGAAGTGTATTTGGACATCTGCAAACGATTAGACAAGGACAAAGTATTCAAGGAGACGATTCGCAAGATGGCAAATGATTCGGATATTATTGTCAATGACCCCGACACGAAGGAGTTGTTTGTGCAGGACATCATTCGGATTTACAATATGTGTACGGCAGTTGAGTCGGTCAATTCTCGTAGAGTACAGTTTGCACTGGTGTATATGTATGAGCGATTGTTGGGTAAGGGCGATATGGGTGATGCCATCAAATTGAGCCGCATCAACGATATGCTTCAAAATCCCAACTTTGGTGAGAAAATCAAATTGCTGCAAGATTTTAAAATCTTCAATGTCAAAGGTCAGTTTCCAAATGAAATGTTGCTGCCTGTAATTTTGTCTAAATTGGGGCATGAGCTTTTTGAAGAAGTATCGAGTCATTTGTATCGTTTTGCTTCCATCATTGTGAAGGCAGATGGCAAGGTGACGAAAGAGGAGGAAGGTGTATTGAAGAAGATTGTGAAAATGTCACAAGAACCTAAAAAAGCGATTCCAAATGTGAAGCAAGTAGAAGTAGATGAGAATGAATCTTTGGATGATGTGATTGCAGAGCTGAATGAGTTGATTGGACTACGCAATATCAAAGAGGAAATCAGTACTCTAATTAACTTCCTCAAAATCCAAAAACTGCGTGAGGAAAAAGGTTTGGCGAGTTCGAGTCGAGGTTTGCACATGGTATTTATGGGCCCTCCAGGTACTGGAAAAACAACGATTGCCCGATTGATTTCTCGAATTTTCAAACATTTGGGAATTTTGGAGAGTGGTCATTTGGTCGAAACGGATAGGGCAGGTATGGTTGCTGGTTATATTGGTCAGACTGCTTTGAAGGTGGACGAAGTAATGAAGGCTGCCTTGGACGGTGTCTTGTTTATTGATGAAGCCTATGCTTTGGCAAGGGGTGGAGGAGACAAACGTGATTTTGGTTCAGAAGCCGTTGAGGCTCTTTTGAAGCGAATGGAGGATTACCGCAAACGTTTGGTGGTCATTGTGGCGGGTTATCCCGATGAAATGGAAGACTTTATCAAGTCCAACCCTGGTTTTCAATCTCGCTTCAATCGCTACTACAAGTTTGACCACTACAAGCCACAAGAGTTGTTGGCTATCTTCAAGATTTTTGCGAAAAATGCAGACTTCAAGTTGTCAGATGATGGTGAAGAAAAGTTGATGTTCATTTTTGAGGAGCTTTACGAAAAACGCAATTCTTCGTTTGGGAATGCAAGGGTGGCACGGAATTTATTTGGTGAATGTGTGGAACGTCAAGCGAATCGCTTGGTGAAAATTGCTCCTTTGACTGAAGAAATATTGATGACTCTCACCGAAGAAGATGTGCCGCCTGTAAAAGAAACGGTGGAACGTATTTTGGTTTTTGACCCTCAAAAAAAAAATAAATCCGTAAGCCAAGGTGGTCAATCTCCAGAAGCGAACGAACAAACTATGAAGCAGTTGGGGCATTTGATGAATATGGCGGACAAAGATACAGAGTATTACGATGCTGAACCTGTGGACGATGGTTCGGGAGAGGAGGAAAAGTAGGATGGAATTTATTCTTAACGCCTCTTTTCCCTTTTTTTACTACAATCAAGAAGGGGCGGAGCTTCGTTTTTCTATGAATATTGAAGTCTGAGGAGTTTGTCAATTTTAAAGGCACACCTCGAATTTATTCAAGCTTTTGCAGAAAATGGAAGCTTCTAACTATTTCATATTCAAAAACTTACCATTGAATAGTTATTCCAAAAACGGAACCATTCTTTTGGTTATCATTATTTTTTGTAATAAAAATTGGCAAACGGCAAGAATTTTGTCATACAAAAGTCAGCGCACACTACCAACAAAAAATTCTATGCTCACATAATTAACAACAAACAAGATGGAAAACTACCAAAATGCCAATGTCTTAATGGAAGCTCCCATTGAAGCACCTGTAAGCAAGCTTTCGCCTCTCAACATCACCTATCGTATTGAAGCAACAGACAGTATTTTGATGCGAGTAAAATACACCAACGAGTTTGGTGAAACAACTGACACCGAAGACCTTCAATTGCCTTTTGAATACAGTTTCCAGAAAGCTTTTGACCCTGCTTCTGCCATCAGTTTGCGAGCCTACAATTATGGCGGCAAAGATTTGCGCTTGTCTATTTTGGTAGATGGAGATGTGGTAAGTTGTCGCAAATATTTTGGAGAGAACTTTATAGTTGGAGATTTGATTTATTTCTTTCTTTGATTTCTTTCTTTGATTTTTTTCTCCAACATCATTGCAGTTTTGAATTTGAAGTTGATACTTGAATCTAGGAATTTTTATGGTACTGGTTATGCCAGATTAGGAAATTGATAAAAATAGTTTAGCCTAATATTTTGATAAATAAGTGATTATTAATTCATTCAAAATTTATCATTCAGCATTCAAAATTGTATGAGTATTTAATCCGTATGGAATTTATCCGTTGGTTCTCGATAAATAGGCAAAATCCAACCCACTTTTGGTCCAAATAAAATATCGGTACGACTTCCTGTGCCATTGGTTTGGTTATTGAAGTTGGTGCTTCGACGACCTTGTGTAAAGGCTTGAATAGCTTCAATACCAATATAAAAGTTGATGCGGCGATTGAGACTTAGGTGTGTGTATCCAATAAATTGTGAAAAGGCCAAGCCGCTTGTCAAACGGTCGTAACCTTTTCGGTATTCATCTTGAAATTGCGGTACAGCATTGTTGCGGTCTTCGATTTGGATTTTGTGTTGCAAATAACCAGCTCCCAACAAAACAGTAAAACCTGTATTGGGATTGACTGGACTCATAGAAAACAACTTACCAATCTTGCCCATAAAGCAAAATCCCTGTTCGCGGGAGTTCAATTCAGCATACAAACCATTCGTTCCCAATACAAAACCACCTGTCGTTAGGAGGTTAGAAGAAAAATTTTCCTTTATATCTGTTCCAAACATAAAATAACCATCAGCACCGAATAGCCAGTTGTTTTTGGTTTTGTAGAGCAGACCTGCACCAATATTAGAATTATTGCCAAATCTATCTGCCAAATCTCCACTTGGTATTTGATAGCCGTAATCAACATGAACCAGATAAGCAGGATAATTGTCCACATCTTCCTTTGCAGTCTGGGCAAAACTGAAGGTGAAAATCCAAAATAAACAAATGAGGAAGGTTAATGTATATTTCATAAGCACAAAATTACTATTTTTAGCGCAAAAGATATACTGTTCTTTTTCTGTTGGACTTCCCTTTGAACAAAACCATTTTGGAGAGAATTTGCTATATTTGCGCTTATATTCGGATTGTGTTTCTACCTTCACTTAACCCACAACCATTTCAAACACCACCCTCCCTATAAAAACCGAAACATTCCCCAAAAAGCCATCACTCTAAAGAATTACAAGATTTTGGGCAACAGATGCTCAGAAGATTGGAATTGCTGTTATTGAAGTATCACTGACGGTTGGTACTTTGGAATAATATTTGAATACTTTTTTGTAAAAAAACAGGACATGAAAAAACTGCTATGCGTATTGTGTTTCTTATTCGCAACACATACATTTTATGGGCAATCTGAGGGAACACTTCAATTGGAGCAAGTACGAAGTTTTACTTTTTCAAATAAAGGAAAAGTGGAGTTTTTGACCTTCAATAAAAGAGGCAATCGAATCGCAAGTGTTGGTTATGGGCAT
>JBMYXW010000232.1:0-5549 GCA_049608825.1 Chitinophagales bacterium | reverse complement strand
TTTGTCGGGATGAAGCGCAGGTGAAACCTCTTCCATGATTTTCTTTTCTTCGGGGTTCTCAGGATTGTACCAAAGCTCATAAAACTGCTTCATAAAGGGTTTCCAATAAGCAGGAAAAGAGTCGGCAAAGGTGAACAGATTAGATACTCCCACATAATCTATTCCACAAACATACAATTCAGGCGTTTTCAAAATACTGCCCAAAGTAGCCAAGCCTCCATAACTTGCGCCATAGATGCCGACCTTGTTGGCATCCACCCAACCTTCTTGTATCACATAAGCTACCGCATCCTCCAAATCCTCCAACATCTTGCGTCCAATCTGTTTGGCGGCTGCCAAAAACAACTTCTTCCCATAACCACCTGAACCTCTAAAATTCACTTGCAGTGTAGCATAACCTCTACTTGCAAAAAGCTGTGTTTCAGCATTAAACCCCCAATCATCTCGCACTCCATGAGGGCCTCCATGTGGATTGACAATCAGAGGCACTTTCTGCCCGTCAATTGCAGCCTGTGGCAAGGTGATATATCCGTGAATCGTCAGTCCATCCCTACTTTCAAATTGAATAGGACGCATTTCGGACATGTCCTCTTCCTTCAATTGTGGCATCAAATCCAATAGTTTTTCAAAACTGTCTTTTTCTACATCATAGAGGTAATAAACTCCATACAACTTATCACTTGCCACATAGAGCAAATATTTATCCTCCTCCTTTGTCACACTCACAATAGAATATTCATAGCCTTCAAAAGCTTCCTCAAATTTTTTGTGTAGTTTTTTGTAGGTGTCACTTATCGGAATCACTTGTTTTTTTACACCATTATAGACATAAGCATCCACCTCATAACCTCTTTTTCTGGACAAATAAAAACCTCTAAGGTCGAATATTTCATGCCGAAAAAGTTTTTTTATCGTTTTTTTCTCCTTCAAATCATATAAAATAATTTCGTTGGTATTGCTTTCCAAATTGGAAACAACAAAGGCTGCGTGAGGATTTGAACCAGAACAATTAAAACTGATAATAGTAAAGGTATCCTCCCACGAAGTTTTGACTACTCGTTCAAAAGGAGCATCCTCTGAGGTTCTATAATACAAGACATAATTCACAAAATCTTCTTGCTGCTCATAAGCCCTAAAATTTCCATCTTTATCAAAATGATGATTTGAAATCGGTGCATCCACATCTTTGTTCTCAAACAGCTTGGTTAATTCTCCTGTATTGACGTTCAGTTTGTAAGGCTCAAATAACTGTGGGTTGTCTTTGTTCAGTAAAACAATGATATGATTTGGGTCTTCTTTTAACAATTCGATACTAGAATCAACACGTATTCCTTCATAAGGGGTCAGAGCCTTGAAGTTGGTACCGTCAATGTCCATTCCAAACAACTGAAAATTCTCATCCCCTCCCTGGTCTTGCATATACAACAAACGGCTATCGTTTGCCCAAAAGTACGCTCTAATCAACTCTTCCCCTTCTTCAATCACTTTTGAACTCACTCCACTCTCCAAATCTTTCACATACAGGTGATTCTTACCATTTTCATCTTTTTGGCGGTAAGAAAAATACTGCCCATTCGGAGAGATTTGTATAGCGGATTGTTGAGGTTTGGCAAAAAAATCACTAACCGAGTATTTGTAAGTTCCAGTTTCGAGTGTGGCGGTTTCCTTCAATACTTCTTTGGAAGAAGGAAGGGAAGGATTTCCTACAATATTCGTTTTATCATTTGATGTATTTGTCATAGAGAATTGTTTTTTAGAGGCAAAAATACAATTTTATATTCTAAAAAAGAACAAGTTACCAATCATTAACCACCAGCTACTTCTCTCTTCAATTCTTTCAAAACCTTATTCATTACCCCATTCCAATCTCCAACTTTCGACTGCCTAAAAATCTGCATTGAAGAATACCAATTCGTTTCGGCTTCTTCCATTCCCCAACGCCAATCGGGCGCATAATCCAATAACAACCAAACTTTTTTGTTCATCGAACCTGCCAAATGTGCTACGGCAGTATCTACGCTTATCACCAAATCCAATGCTTCAATCTGTACTGCTGTGTCTGCAAAATCTTCTATTGAAGAAGTTAAATCCGTCAATTGAGGGTGTTTTAAATCATTGGAGGCTCGACCCATTTGAAGGGAATACCATTCAAAGTTTTTGAGCTTCAAAAGGCGGCTGTAAAAACGGGCGGGAATGGAGCGTTTTTGGTCATCAGGATGGTTGGGATTGCCTGACCATACGATGCCGACTTTGGATAACTTGGGTTGGATTTTTGAAATTTGATTTTTGAAGTTTGATTTTAGATTTGTTTCTATTGAAGGAAAAACTTTGACAATGGACTCTTGAAGTGTAATAGGATATTTACCAAAAAATTGAGGTAGGCTCATAATGGGGATTTGGAAATCTGTTGTAGGGAGGTCTTCTTTTGGAGTAAAAACCGCTTCAATTTCTTCAAAATTATGCTCCATCAAACGCTTCAATGCAGGTTGTATTCTTAAATAAACTTTTGCCCCTTTTTGCTTCAATAAAGGAATGTAACGCACAAATTGAAGGCTGTCGCCAAAACCTTGCTCATTCCAAACCAAAACACTTTTACCCTCCAAATTTTCTCCCTTCCAAAAGGACGCATCTGTTTTGGGGTTCAAAGATTGATTCCTAAAAGCCAAGCGACTGTCAAATAATTTCCAACCTTCTGCCCACTCTCCTATCTGCAAAAGTACCTGCGACAGATTGTACTGAAAAGGGGCAAAATTAGGCTCTAAATCAATGGCTTGGCGGTAATACTCTACGGCATCTTCTGTATATCCAGCCGAAACAGAAGCCCCTGCAATGGCATTCAAAAGGTCGGTATCTTTGGGCGCAATGTCCAAGCCTTTTTCCAATACGTCAATGGCGGATTCGTAGTTTTGGGCATCGTCAAGCGTGATTCCCAAATTGTAAATCGCATCAATGGTCTTGGGTTCGAGCTTCAAGGCTTGCCGAAATGCTGCAATGGCTTTCGAGTATTCTTTCAGCCTCCGCTGAGCAATGCCCAACAATAGAAAACTCTGTGCTGTTTTATTGTCCTTTTTTATGGACTGCTGCAATGCCTTGACCGCCTTGTGAATCTCTCCAAACTCCAATGCCAAATACCCATATACTTGCAGGTCATTGGCAGTTTGTAGCTTGTTTGGTTCTACTTCTTTGTACAACTCCTCACCTCTTGGGTCGTGGTGATTTTCGGTATGCAGGTGATAGGCTTGGTGGAGTTTTTCTGTATTGATCATTTTTAACTGAAACTATTTGGAAAACTTTGGGGTAATGATTAATGTTGTAAAAATAAACGCTTTTTTATAAAGTGTTGCTCTTAGTAAAGATGTCAAGAAAATATGCAAAAATCCCTATTTATTAATAACTACAAAATATTCAAGCATCTGGAAGTAGATAACTTACAGAGAATAAACTTATTTATAGGAAAGAATAATACAGGTAAAAGTACGCTTTTGGAGGCAATTGCAGCTCTTTCATGGGAACAATACTACCTATCTTTTTTATACATTCAACTCTCCAAGAAAAAAGAATGGACAAAATTCGACTTTAATAGTTCTTTTGAAGCATTGAAATCCTTGTTTCACAATCAAGTAATGGCAAAAGCTTTTATTGGACACAACCAGCAAAACGGCATTAGTTTTCAGATAAAAGAAGATATAAATAAAAATGGATTGTTGCCGCAATCGTATTTTATCTGGGATTATAAAGATGAAGGAAAAAGTATGGGAGGTAAATGGAAGCTGGAAGACATGCGAAATAGTTTGTCTTTTCCCAGCTACATTTACAGCAATCGAAATTGCAGATTAGTAGATAGTAGTTTGCAAGAAAATAACTGGAGAGAACTTGCTGTATTATGGGGGGATATTGCACTTTCAGATAAAGAAAATTTTGTTATTGATGCTCTAAAAATCGTAGAGCCAAAAATCACTCGCCTTAGTTTTATAGATACCAACTCTAATAATAAATCGAACAATAAAAAGGCAATTGTGAGAATGTCAGATAAAAAAGAACCAACTTCCCTAAACAGTATGGGAGACGGCATTAATCGCATTTTACAAATTATCCTCAACTTGGTGCATTGTGAAAATGGCATTTTACTAATCGACGAATTTGAAAACGGTTTACACTGGTCAGTGCAAAAAGAGTTGTGGCGGATAATTGTAAAAATGTCCGAAAAACTAAATATCCAAGTTTTTGCAGCTACTCACAGCCGAGATACAATTTGGGCATTGCAACAAACTACTCAAAATAAAGGAGATGCAAGGATTATTAAATTAAAATACCACAACCGTACAGACTTAATAACAGCAACGTCTTTTGAAATGAATGAAATTAATACGGCATTGGAACAATCTATTGAAATTCGATAAATTATGACTGTACTTGTCTCAAAAGTTTTGTTGGTAGAAGGAATTGAAGATGAAAAAGTTATATCCAAACTCCTTCCAAGACGAAAAATCCAATACAAGGATTTCACTATCAGCAATCAAAATGGCTTACAAAAACTTCTTCAAGCCCTTCCTACTTTTATAAAAACAGGCAATTATGCTGTAATTGGAGTGATTGTAGATGCAGACAATGATTTGCAGAAACGTTGGGAAGAAATTAGACAAATACTACAAAAATCAGGTTATCAAAACATTCCTTCTTCTCCAAGCCCTAAAGGAATTGTTCTTGAAGATGAATACGAAGATTTGGCAACCATTGGAGTTTGGTTGATGCCCAATAATCAAATCAGTGGAGCATTGGAAGATTTTATCCAATTGTTGATTCCAGAGAAAGACGACTTATTGCCTATTGCAGAAGAAACTATTCAAAAACTAATTGCAGATGGAAAAAGTCGTTTTTCCGTTTCTTCCGATAAAAAAGCTCCCAAGGCATTGATTCACACTTGGCTTGCTTGGCAAGAACGACCTGGCACTCTTTTGGGAAATGCCATTACTTACCGTTATTTGAAGACACAGGCATATTTATTGGATGATGGGAAAGCGAGTGATTTTATAGAATGGATGCAGAAATTGTTTAAGGATTTGTAATGCTCAAAGGACGTTATTTGACTTTTAAAAAATCCATCACCCAATCAATTTTAATAATACCTCCTCTTCCTTTTCTGTCAAAGCGCATATAACGGTGTTTGATTTTGTAGCCCCATTTATTTACCAACTCAAAACCTTCACTTTCTGCAATTTCTATCAAAATTTTAGCTGTATCAATAAAAACATTGCTGACAGTACTGTTTCCTACAACCATCACATAATGACTTTGCGGCTTCAAAACCGTATTCATTTGCTGAAAATGTTGCCTCATTTCGGCAAAATAACGGTGGGTTATATAAGCGTGTTTGTGTCCATTTTTAGGGTCAGAAGAATAAATAGTTTGGAGGTTTTGGTTGAGTTCATCAATTCCTGTTTCTACCTCAAAAGGAGAGTAATTCCTATATTCGGGTTTGTGAATATGCTTGGTGCCAATGTATCTTTTTTTCTTCTGATTTTGTTGACTTTGTGTCTGCATATCGAACA
>JBMYXW010000231.1:0-5554 GCA_049608825.1 Chitinophagales bacterium | reverse complement strand
TTGTAGGCATTAACTGCCTCTGGAATATTCATTTTGGCAGCATAAAGGTCTTGTAATAGGTAATCTATGTATTTCTGCATAAAAGATGAAGGAAACAGTGGTTTGAAATATACTTCTAATATACATAATTTTTGGCAAACACGCCACACTTCATTAAGATTTCTTTGTTTATTTTTGCCCTTCAAAACAAATTTAAAATCATGCGAAAGAAAGTATATCACTTGGCAAGTTGTAGCACCAATCAGCGAATATTGAAAGAAGTTGGGATTGGCGACGACTTTGAATACCAAAACATCAAAGAGGAAAAAATCACTCCCGAGCAGTTGTCAGAAATGAAAAAATTAGCGGGTAGTTATGAGAGCCTTTTTAGCCGAAGAGCGAGAAAATACCGCCTTTGGGAATTGAACAAAAAAGAATTGGGTGAGGACGATTACAAAAATTACATCTTGGAAGAATACACTTTTTTCAAAAGACCCATCTTTTTGGTAGGAGACCAATTGTTTTTTGGAAGCATGAAAAAAAGCTTGGAGAGTCTGAAAGAGGTTTTGGCAACGGACGAATAACGGTGGATAGTGAACATTCTCGGAAATTCAAACTCAAATGTCAACTTCAAATTCAAAACTGCACTGAACTTTGGGAGTGAAATTTAACTTTAGACACGATTCAGTGAATATTCTCAAAAGCTGTAAACTAAACAAAAAATCAACCCAAACACCCAAACACAATTATCAACACAAACACTTAGATACAAACAAACAATGAATAGAATTCTCGAATGTGTTCCTAATTTTTCGGAAGGGCGAAACATGGACATCATCAAACAAATCACCGCCCAAATTGAAGCCATTGAAGGAGTCAAACTCCTCGACATTGATCCAGGAAAGGCGACCAATCGAACAGTCGTCACATTTGTAGGAGAACCTGAAGCAGTGGTTGAAGCGGCATTTCAAGCAATGAAAAAAGCGGGCGAACTGATAGACATGTCCAAACACAATGGCGAACACCCTCGTTTTGGCGCAACAGATGTTTGTCCATTTATTCCAATTTCGGGAGTCAGTATGGAAGAAGCCGCAGAATATGCTCGTCAGTTGGCAGCCAGAGTCGGCAGTGAGTTGGGAATTCCGATTTATCTATACGAAAGTGCTGCAAGTCAGCCCAAACGAAAAAACTTGGCAACAGTCCGCTCTGGAGAATACGAAGGTTTGGCAAAAAAACTCAACAACCCAGAATGGATTCCTGATGCTGGACCTGCCGAATTCAACGAACGTGTCCAAAAAACAGGCGTAACAGCCATTGGTGCAAGGGATTTTTTGGTTGCCTACAATGTGAATATCAACACAACTTCTACTCGACGAGCCAATTCCATCGCTTTTGATGTGCGTGAAAATGGGCGTGTCAAACGAGAAGGCAATCCTATCACGGGCAAGATTGTGAAGGATGAAAATGGAAATACGGTGCGAGAATTGGGAGCCTGCAAAGCCGTCAAGGCGATTGGTTGGTACATTGAAGAATATGCTCAGTGCCAAATCTCAATGAACCTCACCAACATCAACATCACCCCTCTCCATATTGCCTTTGACGAAGTTTGCAAAAGTGCACAAAAGCGGGGCATGAGAGTCACTGGTTCCGAATTAGTGGGTTTAGTACCCTTGAAGTCCATGCTTGCCGCAGGGCGGTATTTTTTGAAGCAGCAACAACGCTCAGTTGGCGTATCAGAAGCTGAATTGATTCACATTGCCATCAAAACCATGGGCTTGGACGAACTGAGCCCTTTCGATCCTCAAAAGAAAATCATCGAATATCTTCTACAAGATGCCAGCAGTGCACCTTTACTTCAAATGAACCTGCTCGAATTTGCCAACGAAACAGCTTCGGAATCTCCTGCTCCTGGAGGTGGTTCTATTTCGGCTTACGTGGGTGCTTTGGGCGTTTCTTTGGGTACTATGGTTGCCAATCTTTCGGCTCACAAACGAGGTTGGGACGATCGTTGGGAAGAATTTTCAGACTGGGCAGCACAGGGCCAGGCTTTTAAGAAATATTTACTCCAACTGGTGGACGAAGACACAGCGGCTTTCAATGGTATTATGGCAGCAATTCGACTGCCCAAAAAAACGGATGCTGAAAAACAGGCTCGAAAGGAAGCGATGCAAGCTGCAACGAGAAACGCCATTGAAGTTCCTTATCGAATCATTGAAACTTCGCTCGCTTCAATGGAAGTTATGAAAGCAATGGCAAAAATCGGCAATCCAGCTTCGGTTTCGGATGCAGGCGTTGGGGCAGCTTGTGCAAGAACTGCCGTGATTGGGGCGTTTCTGAATGTACAAATCAATGCAGAGGATTTGGAGGACAAAGATTTTGTGAATGCTAAACTGAAAACGGGAGCGGCAATGGTAAAATATGCAAAAGCTTTGGAAACAGAGATTTTGGAGATAGTTGAGAAGAAAATTTTAGGCGAATAAAAAAGAACACTCAAGAGTTTGTAGTGAAATTACGGAGTATAAAATTTGTAAAATGAGACTGAGGCTATGATAATTTTGTTATTTCAACAAAATTATCATAGTCTTTATAGGATTACGGAAATTGTCATTTTACACTATAAAAGGATTGCTTCGCTGCTTTACCGAAAAAGTAGGAGGAAAGTTAGGAGAAGGAGTGATTGAAACTATGTTGTCGCCAGAATTGTGGATGGTGTTGTTTGGATAGAAAACTAAGCAAAAAAATATTGAAGTCAATAGAATAGATTAATTATGACCAGCCAATGCAACTGTTCTTATCAGAAGTTTTTTTTGAAAATAACTACATCCAATCAATCAAAAAGGTGAATCATATTCAGGATTGTTCAAAAAAGTTTCATCCGTCAATGTCTTCAAGAAATTCACCAAATCCTTTTTGTCCTGTTCTGTCAAAAACAAGCCTGTTTCCTTGGTATTCAAAACCGTTACATCTGCCGTTGCAGATACTTTGATTCCTTCATTATAGTGGTCAATGACTTCTTCCAATGTCTGAAATCTACCATCGTGCATATAAGGAGGTGTAACCGCTACATTTCGAAGAGAAGGAACTTTGAATTTGCCTCTGTCAGCCGCATCTTTGGTCACATCTTCTCGTCCAATGTCATTCGCAAGATTGGCATCTTCATCTAAGCCATTGTTCATGTATTGGTCGTTTTCAAAGTTGATACCTCCATGACAGTGAGCGCAATCTGCTCCTGAAAATTGGGGAAAGAAAGGATTGTATTCTGTTTCAAACAAGTCCTTACCTCGTTGTTCACTTTCGGTCAGTTCCACTTCTCCTGCCACAAATCGGTCGTATTTGGAATCATTTGATACAATGCTCATCATAAACTGTTCCATTGCCAAAGCCATTTTTTTGGGAGTTACCTCAGCACTTCCAAAAACACGAGAAAATTGGTCACGATACATTTTTTCCCCACTCAATTTTTTTACCACATTATCCAATGTTTCATTCATTTCCAAAGGGTCTTGAATGGGCTTCAAGGCTTGGTCACGCAACAAATTTGCCCGACCATCCCAAAAAAACTGATTGCTGTGCCATGCCATATTGAAGACGGGCATCGCTTGTCGTTTACCCGGAAGCCCCTCTACTCCAATAGAAAATTTGGTAGTATCTGAAAATCCATCTAATTGTCGGTGACAACTTGCACAAGATTGTGTGCCGTTTTTCGATAATTTCTGCTCATAAAACAGCATCTTTCCCAAGTGTACACCTTGCACAGTCAAAGGATTGTCGGTAGGTAAATCTGGCTGTGGAAAATCTCCAATAGACAGTTGGTAAACGGTTTCATCTATTGAAGGAAAAACCTCGGGTGGATTGTCATCGTCTTTATTGCAGGCAACAACCAAAAGGATGCTGCAAAAAAATATTAGTAGGTAATTTATTTTTGACATGTATTTTTTGTTTTTCAATTAGAAAAAAGAGGGTTATTAACAAACGTCTCATCGGTTAAGGACTTCAAAAACGCAATCAATTCTTGTTGTTCTTTTGCAGTCAAATCCATGGGCTTCAATAGCTCATTTTTATGCGGATGATTCTCTCCACCCGATTGATAATGGGCAACAACTTCCTCCAAAGTTTGCATCGAGCCATCGTGCATATAAGGTGCGGTCAATTCGATATTCCGAAGACTTGGCACTTTGAATAAAGCTCTGTCTGCTTCATCGCTTGTCAATCGAAACCTTCCTTTATCGGGATAATCTTCGTACAAGCCATTGTTTTCAAAGGTGTAGTTGGTAAAATTGAAGCCACTATGACAAGTGCTGCAATTGGTTCGTTCTCCAAAAAAGAGGTTCATTCCATTGATTGCGGCTTGTGAAAGGGCATCCGTTTTACCATAGTTTTGGTATTGGTCGTAGGAACTGTATCCACTCAACAGGCTTCTCTCGAAACAAGCCAAAGAACGGGTAATTACAAAGGCATCGGGTTCACGGTTGTAGGCTTCTTGTGACATTGAAGTGTATGCTGCATTTTGCCTCAATCGCTCTGCAATCAATAAAATATTGAAATTAAACTCATTGTGTTCTTGAATCGGCACGAATATTTGCATTTCCAAAGTAGGCACGCCTCCTTCCCGAGTGAAATAGGGATGATAGGCTACATTCGCCAAAGGTGAAGCATTGCGTGTTCCGATGGCATCACCAACTCCCAAACTGAATGGCAGATTGTCGCTGAATGCTAATTGAGAATCGTGACAACTGGCACAACTAATCGAGGAATCTGCTGACATAATGGGGTCAAAAAACAATTTTTTACCCAAATCCCAACGGGCTTTTGTAAACTCGTTTCCCTCTGGAGCTTCGACTGCTGGAAAACCTTTTGGGATTTCCATCAAGTCCGGTAGATACAATGGTTCTACTTCCCCTTCGTCTTGACAGGCGACCATCATTGAACATATCAGAAAGAAATAGAACCATTTCATATTGGTGGTTGGTTAATGGTGATTAGTAATTGGTGGATTGGTGATTAGTGACTCAAAATACCCTTCTCTGATTAGTTATGAAAGTAGAGTATCTTTTAGTAAGTCCATTAGGACTTGAATATTTGTAGAAAAATAGAAGAAAGAAATGACAGAACTCCATTGGAGTTCAACCCAAATATATTGAGCAAATAGTTCAGAGGTTCAAACCTAATGGTTTGGTGAATCTACTTTTAGACAGTTTCTACAAATATTTTACTCTTAACAGAGTAAGCTCAAGTCACTGATAACTGATTACCAGTCACCAATCCCAATCACCACTAATTTACTTGCAGCTTCTTGGTAATAACAGCCTGTCCTTCTTTCATCAAACTAACAATGTACAAACCAGCTGTTTCCAATTTCAAAGCAGTTGGTGTATTGCTTCTCACATTCTCCAAAGATTGAACCTCACGACCCAACACATCGTAAACGACTACTTGATATTGAAGGTCTTGAGTCGCATTGATAGAAATAGAAGCGCTTCCTACATTTGCAGGATTTGGATACAAATCGAAGCTATTGATTTCACTAAAATCCACAATTGAAGTCGCTTCATCCGAAACGCTAAATACAAAATCT
>JBMYXW010000230.1:0-5576 GCA_049608825.1 Chitinophagales bacterium | reverse complement strand
CCCAAGCCACCTTGTGTAAGAAGGAATCCAAATGTTCCAAATACCAAACATGCCAAGGCTGCTCCAATACCTAAGTTTTCGGTAGCAGAAAGAGAAAAGAAACAAGCATAAATCATGCAAAAATACATGACCCAAATAAAGAGGGAATAAAAAATAAATAAAGGAATGTTCTTTACATCTTTGACTGAAATAATGCCTTCCCAAATACCTTTTATTGCATTGACTATTTTTTGGTACAGGGATGTTTTTTTGAAGTTTCGAGCAAAATACCATACCAAAGCAGCACTGAAAATAACTACCAAAAGAATTATAATCTTAGGCAAAAGATTATCCGCAGCCAATAAACCACCAAGCTTATCCTCTAAAAGAGGCCAAATATCTTCAATGAAATAATTGCCCAAGGTATTGAATTGAAGGAGAATAACACTAATAGTGAGCAATAAAAGGAGCAACACATCAATAATGCGATCGGTCACAACTGTACCAAATATTTTGTCGATAGGCACATCCTCATATTTGGTCATGATACCACATTTGGTCACTTCTCCCAATCTGGGAACGGCTAAATTGGCGATGTAACCAATCATCAAAGACAATGTGGTAATCGTAAAACGGGGTTTGTGGGCAAAAACGGCAATCATCATTTGCCAACGCAATGCTCTAACCAAATGACTCGAAATCGCAAAGCAACAGGATAGAAACAACCATCCATATTTGGCTTCACTCAAAGAAGTTTTCATTTCTTCTATGTCTTTCGGTTTGAAGTCTTTGACTGCCAACCACACAAGAAGAATACCCAATCCTAAAAAAATGGCAAACTTGACGATGTCAAGAAAATACTTCTGCCAATTGCTGTTGTTTGATGATTTCATTCTTTTCGTTTACAAAGACAGTAGTACCACCCTTATAATTCTTTTTAGCTTCTTCAAAATCCATGAAACCATAGCCCATGATGATAACAATGTCACCCATAGCTACTTTGCGAGCAGCAGCTCCGTTAAGGCAAATTACACCAGAATTGCGTTCACCTTTGATGGTATATGTTTCAAGGCGTTCTCCATTATTGCAGTTCACAATTTGGACTTTTTCACCTTCTATCATATTGGCTGCTTCAAGCAGGGCTTCATCAATAGTAATGCTACCGATATAGTTTAGGTCGGCTTGTGTGACCGAAGCTCTGTGAATTTTAGATTTAAATACTTGAATAAACATACGCTGCAAAATTACAAAATTAAAATAATAAGCTCCTCATCTTTGTAGTCAAAACACACTTTCCATTATAAATGGTCTAAAAAATAGATTAGCAAGTGTTTTTTGAAAATAATTGTAAGGAACAGTACCAAAGTTTAGACTATAGATGAGAATAGGAGATTAAAGGTTGGTGATTGACGGAGTTGATTGATTCATATTAAATCAATCAAAATCTTTGCCAAATTTAAAACAGCATATTATCTATCAAACGGATTTTGCCCAGCCTTACGGCAGTACATACAATCAATGGATCTTCTTCTGTCCACGTTTCTACTTCTTGCAGCGTTTCAGCATTTACAACCTTCAAGTAGTCCGTATCGAAACCTTCTACTTGATTCAATTTTTGGATGGCTTCCACTTCAATGCCTTGAGGTGTATCAATGCCATATTGATTTTTTACCCATTGAAGAATTTGGGAGATAACAGGAGCTTTTTGACGTTGTTCGGCAGACAGGCGAGCATTTCGAGAACTCATTGCCAAACCATCTTTTTCACGTACAATGTCACATTTGACAAGCTGGACATCGCTATCGGTCAATTCCAACAATTTTCCAATGATTTTGAACTGTTGATAGTCCTTCTGCCCCATAAACAATTGATTCGGTTTCACTATCTCTAACAAACGATTAACGACTTGTGCTACTCCTTTGAAGTGTCCTTGACGATGTGCGCCTTCCATAGGTTTTTCTAAATAGCCAAAATCATAGTCGACTTCAATGGTTTCATTTGCAGGATAAATTTCTTCAACGGAAGGTAAAAACAAAACTTCACACCCTTTTTTCTTCAATAAAGTTATGTCTTTTTCGGTGGTTCGAGGATATTTTATGAGATCATTTTCATCATCAAATTGGGTAGGATTGACAAAAATACTGCAAACTGTTATGGCTGTTGTAGCTTTGGATTGAGCTATTAGAGATAAATGCCCTTTGTGCAATGCCCCCATAGTAGGTACAAAGCCGATTTGTTTATTTTCAGCTTTTTCTTTTTTTAAAAAAGCCTGTAAATCAGTTGTTTTTTTGAATATTAGCACAATAGAGAGGTGAAATTTACAAAATAAAACTGCGAATATAGGAATAAGCTTACAATACAATAGCTCAAATCTTATGAATTTTTATAAATTTTTATTAATTTTGCACCTCAAAAATCGAAGCCCTTCTAAAACATTGCCAATAAAACCTCCCCTTAAACAATTAAAATATATAATCTATAATATGGCTGATAAAAAGAAAGTATTGATTGTCACCCAAGAAATGCTTCCCTATCTTCCCGATAGTCCTACGGCAAAAGTTTCGCGTCATCTACCTGAATATTTAAAGACCAAAGGCAAGATGGAATTGCGTATTTTGATGCCTCGTTTTGGAACAATTAACGAACGTAGGCATCGGTTACACGAAGTTGTACGTTTATCGGGTATCAATATTATTATTGATGAGGATGATTATCCATTGATTATTAAAGTAGCATCTTTGCCAAAAGCAAGAATGCAGGTATATTTTTTGGATAATGAAGATTTCTTCAAAAGAAAATACATTTTCAATAATAAAAGCGGTAAATTCTACAAAGACAATGTAGAACGCATGGTTTTCTTTTGTAAAGGAGTTATTGAAACGGTGAAAAAATTTGGATGGGCACCTGACATTATTCACTGTCAAGGTTGGATGACAAGTTTGATACCACTTTATATCCGAACTGCTTACAAAAATGATGCACTTTTCGCCAACTCCAAAATCATTTATACTGCTTATGAAAATTCATTTGCCGATGGATTTGGTGATGTTTTCAAGCAAAAAGCAATGCTTAAAAAAATTACAAATAAAGACATCGCTCCTTATATGGACTTAAACAATGGTGGATTGCACAAAGGTGCTATTCATTATGCGGATGGTGTCGTAAGAGGTTCTGCCGTATTGGACGAAGAAGTAGAAAAAACCTTGCAAAATGGAGTTTCCGAAGACAAACCAATTTTGGAATATTTTGAAGGTGATGAATACAAAGAAGCTCACAAAGATTTCTATGCAAAATTACTTGAAGAAGAATAGTCAACGCTTTTCCCTTATGAATCAAAAATATCTAATAGTATGGTGTATGATGTTATTTTTAGGCATCTGCACCATTTCTTGTAATGAGACCACCCCAATTGGTTCTGACCTCATTGGTGATGAAGAATTACTATCGACTTCGGTAGTTGATAGTTTCTCAATAAAAGCAGCCACAGTGTCTGCCGACTCAATCAGTTCTTCTGACAGATTGCGTACTTATTTGTTTGGAGCAGTAAATGACCCTGTATTTGGCAAAGTCAATGCGAGTATTTACACCCAGTTTTTACTACGAGCCAGTAACCCCAATATTGGAGAAATGCCTGTGTTTGATTCATTGGTACTGACCTTCGCTTACAACAATAGCGGTCTCTATGGCAATGCAGCCTCAAACAATTCGATATTGATACACGAATTAGAAGAGGTATTGGAGTCAAACGAAACTTACTATTCTAATCAAAACCTTATTTACAATCCAAGAATCATTGGCGAGAAAAGAAACTTTCGATACGAACCAAGTGATAGTGTGGAAATCACAACAGGAATTGATACTGCAGGTGTACTCATTAAAACCAAGGTAATTCCACACCTACGAATACGCCTCAACGATGAATTGGGACATCGACTGATGAATCAAATTGGGGACGTAGCTTTTGAAAACGACAAAAATTTTCAGCAGTTCTTCAAAGGACTCTACATTGTTCCCTCCAATTCCAACAATGCCATTACCTTTTTTGATATTGTGAATGGACAAACAAAAATGACACTCTATTACACAACAGATTTGGGAGGTGTAGGCTCACTCGATTTCCCAATAAACCTCAGTACTGCGGTTGTCAACGATTTTGAACACGACTATACTTCAACCCCTATTGAAGCTGCTCTCAACCAAGATTTAAGCTCTGAAGTTGAGTTTGCTTACATTCAAGCCATGTCTGGATTGGATATTGATTTTGAAGTACCTTCATTAGACAACGATTTGTTGGGCAATGTGGCGATTAACAAAGCAGAGTTGGATGTATTTCAAGTAGAATCAGAAGGAGATGCTCTTTTTCCTGCTCCAATTGCTTTGGGACTCATTGCAGAGAACAGTGAAGATGCAAGTATAACCGTAATGTCCTCCAATTCTACTGGATTGAGAGGCGATACACTGACTGTAAATGGAGAAATGGGAGTTCGATACAAAATAGACATAGACCTCCAACGTTTAGAAGCGTTTTTGGAGGATCCCAACCTAAAACGATTCTCCTTGTTACCCAACAATCCTTTTACGACTACCAATAGAATGGTCGTTGGTGGTCCCAACCACCCTAATTTCCCAATGAAACTTCGATTGATTTATACTATCATTGACCAATAAATTGCTCTATTGTTGAATTGTTATACTGCTTGACTATTAGACCAAATTTTTAACCGAAATTCAATGTTTAGTCAAGATTGAATGAACTTTTAATTAAACTAAGGGTAAAAATGGACTAAAGAGGTCAGAAGCGAGAAGTAGGATTTCTATTAATTAAGTAGTCAACCAAAAATAATTTAACATTCAAAATTGGTCAAGTACTTATAGAGACAAATCATTACGTCTTACCTCTCTACTCTCACTTCCCTCTTCTGAAACCTAAAACAATATTAATTTAAAAATTAAACCAATTCGATTATGTGTGGAATCGTTGGATATGTAGGGCATCAACCCGTTTTTCCCATCTTGATGAAAGGTCTTCAAAGACTTGAATACAGAGGCTATGACAGTACAGGCGTAGCCATACTGAATGGCGACCTAAAGATTTACAAACAAAAAGGCAAGGTCAAGACACTGGGCAAGTTTGTGGAGGGAAAAGAAGTTGGGGGAACGACTGGAATGGGGCATACACGTTGGGCAACGCATGGCGCACCCAACAATATCAATGCACATCCGCACACATCAGGAAATGGCAAATTGGCATTGATTCACAACGGAATCATTGAGAATTATGCCGTATTGAAGAAGGAACTCGAAGGGCGTGGACATGTTTTTCACACAGATACCGACACCGAAGTATTGGTGCATTTTATTGAAGAAATTCAAGATTTGATAAAAGCTCCTTTAGAACAAGCCGTTAGAGTGGCACTTCAAGGAGTCGTCGGAGCGTATGCAATTGTAGTGGTTTCAACAGATGAGCCTGGCAGATTGGTCGCAGCTCGAAAAAGTAGCCCTTTGGTGGTAGGTATTGGTGAGGGGGAATATTTTTTGGCATCGGATGCAACACCAATTATTGAGCATACCCGCAAAGTGGTGTATTTGAAGGACGA
>JBMYXW010000229.1:0-5577 GCA_049608825.1 Chitinophagales bacterium | reverse complement strand
AAGCGATTTTATTGAAGCCTTCAAAAATAGCACGGGATTTTTTGAAGGTCTTTTTTGCGACTTTTTCATCAATCAATTCTTCCACAAAAGGCAAATCGAAAAAAGACAACTCTACGCCTTTTTTCTTTTTTCGGAAAATCCGTTGCAGTTTTTTGATGTATTCGCCATTCACGACTGCGTGAGTGCCATCACTCAACAGCACGTATTTTTGCTTGTTGTATTGGGTAATCGCTTCAAACAAATTGATGAGTTCACCTTCAAAATCCAAACTTGCATCACCTTCCAAAAAGTCAATTCCGTGGTTCAAATTGAGATTCAAAGTCGGCTGCATAGGTGCTATTTTGTAGGATTTCAATTTCTCCGCACCGTAAATATTGAAGTCGTTCAGCAAGCTGGGTAATTCATGGTACAAAAAACCACTCGCCACTTCTTTGGGAATAATGAATAGATTTTCATCCAAAACGATTTGCCCAGCCTCTTTCTTTTTGCCTCGACCTTTGGGCAAATATCGGGTCAGTATTTTGTTGATTCTTTTGATAATTTCCTCTAAAGGCTGCTGCTCAATGTAGCGAATATTGATGGTGTTTTCGAGGTCGTTGAGTTCTGCAATTCGATGGAGGTCAAACTGCTGCAAAAATTCCATGTCCATATTCGGCAAGGTTTGCGAAACCCTCATGTACAAAGCATCGTCTATGTCGATTTTTTCGAAAACCAAAGCAGGCTGTGCTTCAATCGCTTCGGGATTTGCCTTCGCCTGATAACCTTCAAAAAGCACTTCGACATTCTCCATATTGGAGTAGAGCAAAGACAAAAATTTGTTGATGTCTTCGGCTCGAATTTCACTTTCAAAATAGCCTAACTGTCCAAAATTACTGCCCAAAGATTTCACTCCAAATAGTTTCGCATCCGCCAATGCCATTTCTTCGGTTAGCATCTGAAAGCCATCATACACATTGCCATCAGCCATCAAGACAATATCTGTATCATACCACTTTTCCACCTTGTCGATTAGCTTAGAATCCACCTTTTTTTCGATGCTTTGGATGCGGATATGTACAACCGCCTGTTCTTTTTGGAACTCAATGTTTTTTTTGCGGTGGTCTAAGAAGTTATCACAGTGTTTGAGTTGCCAAAGCAGAAAATCGTGTTCGGAGAGGTATATTTTATCCGAAGGCTTTTCCCAGTCAATGACAAAAGCACTCTTTTCTCGGATGTTTTCAATAGAGCGCAAGACACTTCGCACTGCCCCACTATAGTTCAAATGATTGACCGTAACTTCTTTGTGCTTGTCATCGGTGACAGAAATAAATGCTCCAAATTCATCAAAGTCCAATTGGAAAAAGATGTTTTTGGGTTTTTGAGTGCGAAAGTCAAATTGGTTTTGACGCTTGAAGTGCTCGAAGATATTGGACATATTTTGTCAGTTTTCTGCAAAAATACAAAAAAATTTCTTCAATAGAATTTGTTTGAATTGTTGGTTTTTAAAGATAAGGAATGATCATAAAATTATTTTTCAGTTTAGATTTTCACACCTTTCTATTGAGTTTGCAAAACCATCTTTGATAGTATTTGTTTTAGAACCATGGCAAGAGACATCATACATGAAGCAGTTAAAAATGCTTTAATCAAAGAGGATTGGATAATTACCGATGATCCTTTCAAATTGGACATTGGTACTAAATATCCATTAGAGGTGGATTTAGCAGCCGAAAAAATATTGGCAGCAGAAAAAGAGGAGGAGAAAATTCTGGTGGAAATCAAGTCTTTTGCTAAGAAATCAATGATTTACGAATTCCATGAAGTTTTGGGGCAATATTTGAACTATGAAGGAGCTGTTGAACTCAACGAATTGAATAGAATCGTCTTTTTAGCCATATCTGAAGAAACTTTTTTGAAGATGAATACGGTTCAATTCATCAATTTACAGCTCAAAAAATTTGGTGTCAAAATCATTGTTGTGGATATTTTAGATGAAAAAATCGTGCAATGGATAAAATAAATAATTATAAACAAATTATTCAAAAAGCTTTTGAATATCAAGCATCTAAATTCAATCATCCTCTTCCCTACGCAGGAACAAGAGTTTATATTGGAGAAAACAAAAACCATTTCATCTTGATGGATATTGGATGGAAGGGAAAAATATACCTTCACCGAATTTTATATACAGTTGAGATTATCAATGATAAAATTTGGATACACGAGGACAATACAGATACTGATTTAATCGGAAAATTATTGGATGCAGGTATCCCTAAAAAAGATATTGTCTTAGGCTTTGTTCCTCTTTATGCCCGTGAAATTGAAGGGTTTGCAATGGGCTAAAACACTACATTAAACACCTCCAACATCCTTTCCACCGATTCCTGTATCTCCTCGTGCGAAATCGTCAAAGGCGGTGCCAATCGAAAGGCATTGGGGCAAGATAAAAACCAAAAAGTAATCAAACCTACCTCCAAACAACTTTCCACTACTTTCTGAACCACTTCTGCGCTTTCCATTTCTATCGCAAAAAACAAACCTCGATAGCGAATCTCTTTGACCAAAGAATGTTGCATCAACAAATCGTGCAAAAGTTTACCCTTTCGATTGACTCCTTCAACCAAGTTCTTGTCCAACAAATACTTCAATCCTGCATGGGCTGCTGTACAAACCAGCGGATGCCCGCCAAAAGTTGTAATGTGTCCAAGTATGGGGTCAAAGGTGAACTGCGCCATTTTTTCCTTTGAACTCACCAATGCGCCAATCGGCAAACCACCTCCCAATGCCTTACCCAATGTCAAAATATCTGGCACAATGTCATAATACTCAAACGCCCAAAGCGTTCCTGAACGCCCCAAACCTGCTTGTATTTCATCAAAAATAAGGAGCGTTCCTGTGGCATTGCAGCGTTCTCGCAAAGCCTGCAAAAATGCCAAAGTTGGAATCCGTATGCCTGCATCGCCTTGTATGGTTTCCAAAATCACACAAGCACAGTTTTCATCTATTTGCTGCAAATCTTCCATCTCATTCAAGCGAATGAACTCAATTTGTGGCAAAAGTGGGCGAAAGGCATATTTTTTTTGCTCGTTGCCACTGACCGAAAGCGAACCATGTGTACTGCCGTGATAAGCCCCTACAAAAGAGATGATTTTTTTGCGCCCCGTCACCCGTTTGGCAAGCTTCAAGGCGGCTTCATTGGCTTCTGTTCCTGAATTGACAAAGTAGCAGGTGTCGAGAGACGGAGGTAAAGTGCTGGTCAATAATTTACCCAACTCCAATTGTGGTTTTTGGGTAAATTCACCATAGACCATGACGTGCAAATGCTTGTCAATCTGTGCCTTCAATGCCGTATTGATAGCTTGGTTGTTGTGTCCCAAAGCAGAAACGCCCAAACCCGAAATCAAATCGGTATAGCGTTTTCCCGATACATCGTAGATATAGATTCCATCGGCATGAGAGACTTCAATCCCCATATTGAAGGGAGTCGTTTGTGCGAGGTGTCGGTCGAGGTAAAAGTTGGATGCTTTCATGGACACAAAGATAGGGGATAATTGAGAATGGAAAATTAGCAATGAATGATTGAATCTACTGAATGTCTATCTGTATAATCCTCTGCAATTCTTCCTCACTCGGCAATGCCAACATATACTTCGACACAAACATCTGATTGTCTATGCCTCCCAAAGCATATTTCACCTTAGTATCGTGTTTGTGCGTGCATAAAACAATGCCAATAGGAGGATTGTCGTCTGCTTGAACGATGTTTTCCTTGTAGTAGTTGAGGTAAAAATTCATCTGTCCAACGTCATTATAGTGGAAAGCCCTCACCTTCAAGTCAATCAAAACGTGACATTTCAAGATGCGGTGATAAAAAACAAGGTCAATGCGGTCGTGTTCGTTTTCGATGGTGATGCGTTTTTGGCGACCTTCAAAACAGAACCCCAAACCCAATTCCTGCAAAAACTCTTGGATTTTGTCCAACAAAGCTGTTTCCAAATCGTGTTCGGAATAAGAAGGACGGTCTTCCAAACCCAAAAAATCCAACAAAAAAGGCTCTTTCATCATGTCTTCTACTCGCTCAATCGCACCATCAGATTGAATGCTTTTCAACAATGCCTTTTTGTCTTTCGACAATCCCATCCGCTCCAATAAAAGTGAATGAATATGTCGCCTCAATTCTCTCGCACTCCAATTTCCTTTAATGGCTTGTTGTTCGTAAAAAGTGCGTTTCAAAGGTTCTTTGATTGCCATCAATTCAAGAAAATGACCAAAAGAAAAATGAGTCAGTAACTTCTTGACAGATATAGAAAAATCATTTTGTTTAATAGGCTTCTTGGATTGCTCTATTAGTGGGATAGGAATTTGTAAGCCAGCTTTTTGTAATTGGGTCGTCAGTGACGGCCCAATTTGAGGGTACATTTGATAGAAGAGTCGGTATTTCTTCAAACTCCTGTATGACATACCCTTCAACCTCTTCTGCTTCAATTCATCCGCTAATTACTTCAACAACTTAGTACCATATTTCGCCCTATCCTGTCCATTCTGTTCGTACTCTACAATGTAAAATCCAATCAGCCAATTGCGAATGACCAATTTTTGATTGACCGATTGAACTGCCTTTTTTTGAAGGTGAGATTGGGTATCGGTGATTGCGAGAATTAATTTATCAAAGTTCATATCTTGTGGTTTTGGTACGTTTTTGCAGTTGAGCTGCAAGTACAGATAACGGAAGTTTTAAAAACTTCCGTTATCTCCCTTTTGAGATTATCTCAAGTTTGAGGTTATCAATACTTTTAAATGAAATTGCAATATACAATAATTTTTATCAAAATGAAACAACACAATGGAATGAGACCACAAGACATTGTGGTTTTATTAAAACTCATCGTTTTGGACAAGCCCAAATGGCGGCAATTGGAGCTTTCTAAAATGCTGTATATGAGTCAGTCAGAATTGTCAGAAGGGATGAACAGATGCAAAATAGCAGGTTTGGTAGATGAACGCAAAAAAGTGGTGGACAAAGCTGCTTTGTTTGAGTTTTTGGTGCATGGCATCAAATATGTCTTTCCATTGGAGGCAGGGCGATTGGTGTATGGCATCAAAACGGCACATTCTACTGACAGCCTCCAAAATTTGTTTCCCGAAAACCAAGAAGATATTTTTGTGTGGGAAATGAAAGGCGGAACGGTCAAAGGTCAAGCACTGACTCCGCTCCACAAAAACGTGGCTTTGGCGGCAAAAGACGACCCCAAACTGTATGAATTGCTGGCTTTGGTGGAGGTGATTCGGCTGAATAGGGAGGAGGAACAGGACATTGTAGTGGTAAAATTGAAGGAGTTGATGGGGGTTTCTGCTGGGTAACAACGGTTTTCTGATCCTTTGACAATTTTTGTGATATTAACACTAGAGAATCTATATCCCCATATTGAAGAGAGTCGTTTGAGCAAGGTGTCGGTCGAGGTAAAAGTTGGATGCTTTCATGGACACAAAGATAGTGCATAATGAATATTGTTTTTAGTAGCTTTTTATTATCATAGGAAGGGTGCATCCCAAATTGTCGTGTTTGGAAAATATCTTCTAAATAGTGTCGGTACG
>JBMYXW010000228.1:0-5579 GCA_049608825.1 Chitinophagales bacterium | reverse complement strand
ACCTGTAATCGAAAGGAAATAAATAATGTCTTTGGTGTCAATCACTCCTCTAATCATCGAATCGTAATGCACTCGAAGGCTCATATAGTCAAACAAATTCGCCATCCAACCGCCTGCTGCTGCTTGCGCCAAAAAGCCAAACAATAAAGCAAACAAGAGATTGAGCATCAAGGCCAATAGAATCGCTACAATTTGATTGTTGGTAATGCTACTCGCAAACAAACCAATACCAATATAAGCACTACTCATCAACAAAATCCCCAAATATCCTACCCAAACAGCACCGTGATCCACAGGCCCCAACCATACAGCCGTAAAATAATAGGGCAAACTGAACACCAGCGTAATTCCGACCAATGCCAGACACGCCAAAAATTTGCCGAAAATAATTTGCCAATCCGTCACGGGGTTGGTCAGTAAGAGTTCTATCGTTCCCGACTTTTGTTCTTCTGCCAACATTCGCATCGTTAATGCAGGAATGAAAAAGAACAATGCCCAATAGGCAATGTCGAAAAATGGGGCAATACTCGCCTGTCCTCTCAAAAAGACATCTGCCCCAAAGAGCCAAGTGAAAAATCCACTAAAGCCCAAGAAAACGACCACCATAATGTAGGCAATCAAAGAATCAAAAAAGGTATTGAATTCTCGTTTTGCTATGGTAAGTATTTTATTCATTTTTATTTATCAATTTTGAATTATCAATTTTGAATTATGAATGTCGAATTTTTATTCAAAATTCAATCATTCAAAATTCACCATTATCCTGCCTATCCCATCGTCACATTCCTAAACACATCCTCCAAATCTCTTTCGATTGGAGTCATTTCGGTCAAAATCCATTGATTTTTGACACATACTTCAAAAATTGCACGCCTCGAACTCTCCCCTCTCCTACTCTTCACTTCATACAAATTAGATGTTCCCGACAAATCCACCAACTCTACAGTGGGGATGCTGCTCAGTTGTTGAAAAACTTCATTTGGAATACCTTCTTCAATGCGAACCCGACTGATTTCTGCGCCACTTGCTTGCTTCCGCAATTCACTCGGCACACCATCTGCCACGATTTTACCATCGTTGATAATCACGATTCTATCACAAGTCGCCTCCACTTCTGGAAGAATATGAGTGCTTAGAATCACCGTTTTTTGTTCGCCCACTCGTCGAATCAACTCACGAATTTCCACGATTTGATTTGGATCCAATCCCGTTGTAGGTTCATCCAAAATCAATACTTCAGGGTCGTGAATCATCGCTTGTGCCAAGCCGACTCTTTGCCGAAAGCCTTTGGAGAGTTCGTCAATTCGTTTGTGTTTTTCTTTGTCCAATCCACAGACTTTGACCATCTCACGCACCCGTGCATTGATATTGCTTTTGGCGACTCCTTGAATCGAAGCTGCAAACTGCAAGTATTCAATCACAGGCATTTCGAGGTAAAGCGGATTGTGTTCGGGTAAGTAACCGATGCACTTTTTGATGGCGGCAGCATCGTCTCTGACAGAATAATTGCCCACTTTGACATCGCCTTCTGATGCAGCCATATAGCAGGTGATGATTTTCATGGTGGTGGTTTTTCCTGCGCCATTGGGTCCCAAAAAGCCCACAATTTCCCCGCTTTTCACTTCAAAGGAAATACCATCGACTGCTCGTTGAGTACCATATTTTTTTACCAAACTTTCAACTTGTATATTCATACCGTTGGAAATGTAAGTTTAATTTTTTGATTGTAGAATTCGGATTGCAAATATAAAAAATGTAGTTTTTTTTGCAAAAATGAGGTAGGTTAATTATACAGAGTTAAACTAAAAAAAACAAAGATATAAAATAGTTTATTCAAAATTCATTATTTGTCATTCAAAATTAATCAACTATTCATCCTTGAATCTTTTTAGTTTTTTGTTGGGGAAAGGCTCTAACCAATCAATTGCTTTGAAGGGATTCTCAGTAATTACTGCCAAATTTTTAGTGGTTTTCACGAAGGGCTTCTTAGGACGACCATTCAATCCTGCTACAATATTTGCAGTAATCAAAACATCCTCCATGCCATTTTTTTTGTACTCTTCCTTCAAATAGTGGGCAAATTGAAGTATCATATCGGGATGCACTTTCATTTTGCGCTCTTGCTTGCTATTGAGGTAATTACTGGGGTGAATCGTCCATGTTTTGCCCGTTTTTGTATCCGTACCTTTGAAGTGAGCAATAGCAGACTTGCTTCGGAGCATCATTCTCCACGAAAAACGGTGACCTTGTTCTGTCCAAGCCACATTGTTGGGATAAAGATGATGTCGAAGCGGAATCAATAATTGAAGTACACAATACAAAAGAATGATTCCCAAAGCCCATTGAGGCATTTTTTTATTTGAAGTCGTAGAACTAAGACTTTTGAAGTTTCCTTTTGGGGAAGTACTGGTTTTTAGATATCGTGTATCCTTTGAATCAAACTTCAAAAGTCTTCTTCCATTCCCCGAAAACCATTGTTCCAAATAAGGGCGACTCCAACTGGGTGAAAAGAACATCAATGTCAATGCAATAGACAAGATAGGAAATACGCCAATGTCGAATAGGATTTTGTTGGTAATGTGGAAGAAAATCACCACGACCAAAGCCAATATACGAGTCCGTTTGAAGACCAACAAAGGCACAATGCAAAGGTCAAAAGCCAATCCACCGTAACTGATAAAATAGGCAAACCATTCTTGGGTGATGATGTCTCCAATGAGAAAATAATTTCCTTTACCAGCCAACCAAGTCTTGATGGGTTGGGCTTGCAGCCAATCGGGATTCAATTTTGCCAAGCCTCCATAAAAATACACGACTGCCATTTGGAACTGCAATAGGAAAACCGACCAGTAAGGAATCGTATCGGTTTGGATGGCAGGGTTTCGTTTGGCATCCAAAGACCACGCCCGATTTGCAGGAAAAAAAATCATCAATATGCTCAACAAACACATCAAATATCCATGATTCAAATAATCGGCACTGTCTATCAGAAAAGCATACACCGTTCCAATCGCAAACAATATGGCACTGATTCGGTACCGCCAACCAATCATGATATTGATGGACAATCCACCCATAACTGCCCAAAGCACATACATTCCCCAACCTGGCAAGGGTTGAATCCAACCAAAACCATAATAGGTGAAGTGCATTTTGGGAGCAATCTGGGAGGTGTATATCCAGCCCGACAAAAAATTATTGAGGACATCTATTAGCATTGCCGCCCCAAATACGATGCGGAAAAATGCCAAAGAGGCAATGTCGATTGGTTGTGATAGTTTATTGAAGTTCAAGTATATTGTTTTTTTGTTAAAAGTTTCTCATTCCAGCCCTTCAATATACTGCCTCTCCACTTTCACCCCCAATGCTTGCGCTTTTTGTGCATCTTCCAAGGCTGCTTTTCGGTTGCCCAAAGCACGATGCGTTCGAGAGCGATTGAAGTAAACATGACCATTTTGAGGATTCAACTCAAGAGATTCATTGAAGTCCTTCAAAGCCCCATCATAGCGATTCAAACTCAACTGGGCGATTCCTCGCCAATTCAACACAGGTTCTCGTCTTGTAGCATTGCGGGTATTTTTTAGGTAAATGCTATAGTTTTGAGTAGCTTGGTCAAATTGATTGGTGATACTGTATAGAAGCCCTCTGTTTTTGTAGGTTTCCATATAAGAAGGATTTAAAATAGCCGCAGCATCTACATCCTTCAATGCCAAATCGTACTCCTTCGTTTCAAAATACAATTCCCCCCGATTGTTGTAGGCAATTACATTTGGCATTTTTTCGATGCTATCCGTCCACAAAGTCATACTATCTTTCCAGACTTCACAGCGATTCCAAGTAAAAATACCCATCAAAAGAGTATAAATAGCCAAAATGGTGGTGAAAGCCATTCGGTATTTTTTAAATTTTGAAGTCAACCTCAAATAAGCCCAACCTACAATAAAAAATAAGCCAATATAGGGAATATAGGTATATCGTTCGGACATAATTGTTCCGCCAACTGTCACCAACTGCAAGACCAAAATCAAGTTGATAAGGTAAAATAACATCCCGAAAAAGATGGTTTTGGTGAATCGAAGGCTGTACAAAGTAAATACTCCAATGGCTACGGATAGTACAGGAAAAATATAGTAAAAGGCGGGAAAACCATCGTTGAGCAAAGGATAGGGATAATAAACGGCTAATTGATGTGGTACTATCATTTTGATGATGTACATCGAAAAACCATAGCAGGCTGCCATGAATCGAGTAAAAGGCGTATAGGCGTTCAATGAAACGACTGCTCCCATTGCAGACTGGGCTTGTAAGGTCAAGTAACTGAACAAGAAAGCCAAGATGAAAAAAGGAATTTTCTCTGCAATGGTTTTTATATTCAAAGGACGTTTGAACCAAAAATCAAACAAAAAGAGCATCAAAGGCAAGATGATGGCAGCAGGTTTGGAAAATAGAGCGAGGGTAAATAGCAACAAACCAACTACAAAATAACTCCATTTGTGAGTTTTGATGTAGCGGATATAGGCGATTAGGGAAGGCAAAAAGAAGAAAGCATACAGCACATCTTTTCGCTCAGCAATCCATGCTACAGATTCTACGTGCATCGGATGAATACCAAACAGAATAGCGGTTATGAATGCAACCCACTTTTTACCTTTACTCAACAACCACACAAAGTAAAATACTAGGCCTACATTCAATAAATGTAGTAGTAAGTTAACCAAATGATAACCAAATGGGTTAATGCCCGAAAACTGATAGTTTAGAGCCAAAGACAACATCGTAACAGGATGGTAGTTGCCTGCTATGGGTTGTGTAAAAATAGCCTTTAGGTTTTCGCTACCAAATCCAAAAATCATAGGGTTTTCGGTAACATACATATTGTCATCCCAATAGGTAATACCATTACTAAGGCTGGGTAAATATGCTATAAACGTAACAATGATGGAGAATATTAACCATTGATTGATTTGTCGATTTTGCCACCAAGGTTTTGAAGATTTGCTGCTTTTTTGAGTTCGAGCAGAGCTTTTTTTTCGAGTTGCCATGCCGTAAATATAAGACAAAATCAATCTTCGTCAAACCAATCGTCCATAAGACTTGGAGTTTCGTCCATACTGTGTTTTACTTTGACCAACCAACCAGGACTAATGAGTCGGTGCTTTGCAGCATGTTTTGCAGCATCAAAACTATTATCAAATAGAAAAATAGGCACTTCCAACTCTTTTTCCGCAAGTACCATGATACGTTCATTTCGCTTGCGGTCATCCACTTTTCGTATATAGATGGCTACAATCCGATTTGGGAAAGCACGAGCGACTTCGAGGTAAATATCCAAATCTTTTTCACCGCTGTCACCTATTAAAATGAATTTAAGATTGGGATAGCTCAACAAAATTCGCAATACTTCATTGTGTTTGTGGGTTTTGTATTTTATCGCCTGTTCACTTTTGTGTATCCCAAAATCTCTCAAAAATATAGGTCCTTTGGGAATCTCGTTGTGGTCTAAAAAGTCTTCCAGCAAATCATAGAGTTCGGGATGCTGCTTTAGAATGGGGTCGTTTTTGTACTTTACCAGAGTCGCT
>JBMYXW010000227.1:0-5582 GCA_049608825.1 Chitinophagales bacterium | reverse complement strand
TCAAAGGATACAACTACTTTTACAGTTGATTTATTGGAGGGTGTATTTTCGCCAGGTTTGTATTATTGGAAACTATGGAACAGCAAGGGAATGGTGATGGGGCGTTTTTTGGTGACTACTCGCTAAACACCAATCATCACATACCCCGCCCAAAACTTAGGCAATGCGGTTGTTCCTTCCAGCATTTCTAACTTTGCCAATCGAAGCGCAGTAGCATAGGATTTACCTGCTAAAATATGTCGAAACAACTTTTGGGTCAATTCAGAAGAAGCCGCATCATATACTTTAAACAAGGTGTAAATCACGTTTTTAGCCCCTGCTGCCAAAAAACCACGGTTCATTGCCAACATGCCTTCTCCTTTTGCCAATTGTCCTACTCCTGTTTCACAACAGCTTAGAACTACCAAATCTGCCTTTAAATTCAACAGGTAGGCATCTTGCAGGTAAAATACATAATCTATTTCGGAAGCGGTTTCTACAGAAGCATTTGCAGTAGGAGAAAATACGATACCCGACAAATTGGCTTCTTCGAGGTTTGGAAAACTATGGGCAGAGATGTGAACATATTTGTGGTCTGAAATCGCCTCACGAAATTGTGGAACAGATGCTTGTTCATGCAAAAAAACTTGTGTTGGAATGCCCTCTTGTTCAAATAATTGGCAAATACCTTTCACCTCTTTTTCTGAATACAACAACTCTTGAAATACCTCACCTCTTATGCGAACCGACCGTGTACTGCGTTCGTGATAAGCCACATCTAAATGTTCCTTTGTCTGCTGCTCTTGCAATAATTTATTGGCATAAACAGGTGCAAAACCTACAAATGAATTAGAGGGATGTGCTGTTGTTCTGGTAGCATGATTCAAATCATATTTCCACAAACTCGCTGAATAATGGTATTGAATCTCATAGTCCAATAATAAATAGGGTAAATCCTCAAAAGTGTTAGAGGCATTTACGGGGCGACTCAACAGTGCTTCAAAAGGAAGTTGGCTGAGTACATCATCGGGTAAAATCAACAAAGAGATGGGAGCATGTTCAACAGCAGGTGGAGCTTTTTGCTTCAATAAAGCAGAAATAGGCTCAATTAGCAATTGATACAATTCATAAGCTAACTCCACATATTCTTCCCTAAAAGAGAGATTGATGGCATCTACAAAATCCAGTATTTTTTCTGCTAAATCTGTTGGTTTTTCTATTTCAATCACTTCAAAATGTGCTTCTTGAACAAGAAATACATACATCTTCGTTTCTCCAACAAAATAAGAGACAATCGACAAATTGGGTTGTTGAGATAGAACTGCTTGCAATTCAGACAGCCCCAGAATGGGCAATTGGCGTTTGAGTTGGTAATATTGGGGGAAATCACTCTCCAATTGTTGCTCCAATTTTTCATGTGCCCTTTGCAAATCAAATAGTTCGCCTCTCCAAGTATTTATTTGGGTAAGATTTTCCCTTGTTTTAGCTTGTGAAGCTATTTCCATTTTTTTCTCCAATTCTTTCCATTTTTTTCGCAACCCTTGTTCCTCCTCCAATAATTCAGCAGGAATCTGCGCTTCTAATTTGGCAGTAGTAGATTGGATATCCGCAAACAACAAAGCCGCTTTGCTTTTTTCGGAAGCTTCAAATATTTTAGAATGGTAATGTGCAGTATTTGGAGTAAGTTGTTGCAATTCCATTCCTATGGCAATATTTTTCCCATACGTTCTTTTTCCTTTTTTGCGTATTTCCAGTTTGGTAACTTTGGACGTATTTTCATCGTAAAATTGCGCTATTAAATCACCTATCAACTGGTAAGTATCAAAACTTTTTTGGAGATTATCAATACTCCCTTTGTCTTGTTGGTACAATTCATAAAGAATGTTAGCCCTTTGTTCTAAGAATATAAATATAGAATCGAACATCTTTTTTTCCGCTAAAAACCTCAAGGCGATTTCACGAAGGTTTTTTGTTTTAGAACGATATGTTGAATCTAAGGCTTCAAAAGCTTTTTGATTGAAAGACCATGCAAGCGAATATTCTTGTTCTATAGCATACATAAGAGCAATTCCATAATAATCCATCGAAACTTTAGGGTGATACAAACCCAAAGCTTTCTCATGAATTTGAATGGCTTTCTTCAAATGAGAACGTGCTTGGACAAAATAAGGTATTCCTCTTTTGTGATAGGTACTTCCTATACGGCTATGGATGAAAGCGATTGTCAAATCATCACTCAGTTCTTCTGCAATCGTCAAAGCACGTTGGAAGTAGGACATTCCTTCCTGAAATTCCTCTTGAGACACATAGGCTTTTCCTATGTATATGTAAACCATCGCAACATTCGCATTTATTCCATTATTATAAGGTGGCAAATATTTTAAAGATTTCTGGTAATACTCAATGGCCTTTTTTTCTTGTTTAATTTTTGCAAAATATTGTCCAATGACATAATAACACATACTCAGTCCTTCCTCGTCTTCTGAAATTTTGAATATCTCTAATGCTTTTTGAGAGTATCGAAACGACTTGTCAATATCCCCTACAATGTTGTAATAGGCAGCTATTTGGGTATAAAAAAATCCCAATTTAGAACTTGTATTTCCAAGTACATTTTTATAAATTTCTTCAGCAACCAAACAAAATTGGAAACATTTCTCCCATTTCGCCATTTCAGCATACAATACAGACGCTTCTAGGTAGAAATCTGCCATTTCTGTCGTATTCTCTATTTTTTTTTCTTTGGCAAATTGAATAGTATCTTGTATCACTTGCTCTGCTTCAGAATGATACAATTGTCTAATGAACATCGAAACTATATGTTTATAACATTGAAGGTAATTTTGCCAATTTTCATGCGCTTCAAAAAGGACTTTTGCTTGTTCAAAATCTTTCAATGCTTCGCTAAGTTTTTCCTGCTCATAATATTGTACTCCTGATTCGAAATACGCTTGAGCTTGTGAAAAGGTGCTAGTTGTTAAGTTGTTCATAAAGGAGATTAGTGGTTCTATCTATTGGGAATATGGGTACGATAATTAATTAAATTTTCTCAAAAATAAAGTGTTTTTTGAGAAAACTCATAACAATCCATAAATATATAATTTCTGATGTAAACTATTTTCTTTTGCTGCCATTTTTTACACCCCAATCATCACATACCCTGCCCAAAACTTAGGCATAGCCGTTTCGCCTTGCAGCATTTCCAACTTTGCCAAACGAAGAGCAACGGCGTAAGGCTTTCCCTCCAAAATGTACTGAAACAATTTTTGGGTCAAAACACTCGAAACTTCGTCATAGACTTTGAAGAGGGTGTAAATGACATTCTTGGCTCCTGCTGCCAAAAAACCACGATTCATTGCCAACATTCCCTCGCCTTTTGCCAATTGACCAATGCCTGTTTCACAACAACTCAACACCACCAAGTCTGCTTGTAAACTCAATAAATAGGCATCTTGGAGGTAAAAAATACAATCCATTTCTTCATAGTCTGAAGAATCTGGGTTTAGATTGGTATTGGGCGAGAAAACGATTCCCGACAAATTGGCTTCTGTTGAGTTCGGAAAACTGTGGGCAGAAATATGGATGTATTTGGGGTGAGAAATGGTCTGTTGGAATTGTTGGATAGAAGCTTGTTCGTGCACAAAAGATTGGGCTGTGAATCCTTGTTTTTCAAACAATTGTTGAATCTCTACTACTTCTTTTTCTGAATACAGCAATTCCTGAAATACCTTTCCTCTGATATTCACCGAACGGGTACTGCGCTCATGGTAAGCAGCTCTTGGATTCATTTCTGTTTCGAGTTCATTCAGCAGAGCATCTGCATAGACAGGGGCAAAACCTACATAAGAATCCTGTTGATTTTCGATTTTTTTGGCCTGCTCCAATCCGTGTTTCCACAAGCTTGCCGAATAATGGTATTGAATGTTGTAGTCCAACAATAAATAAGGTAAATATTTTGGTGGATGGAAGGAATCAATAGGTTGAGTCAAGAGGGCTTCAAAAGGTAATTGGCTTAATATGCCATCTGGGAAAATGAGTAAAGTAGGAGTGGAGGCAGCAGGTATTGTTCCATTATTGAAGGGAAAAACAGCTGTATTTTTTTGTAGTATTGCAGCAATAGGGGCTATCAATATTTCGTACAATTCACATCCCAATTCAATACATTCTTCTTGAAACGAGAAATTGATGGCACGTACAAATGCCTGTACTTTGTCTGTTAAGTCATTGGTGATAACGACTTTTATTACTTCAAAGTATTGGCTTTGAAGCACACAAATATACAGGGTTTCTTCTCCTACAAAATAAGAAATCATCGTGTAGTCTGCTCGCTCCAATAAAAGGGATTGTAAATCTTTTATATTCGGAATCTGTAGTTGGCGTTTGAGTTGATAATATTTAGGGAAATCCTTTTCCAGTTTTTGTACCAACTGTTCATAGCTCCTTTGAATATCAAACAATTGCTTTTCCCACTGTTCCGTTTTGTGCCTTTCCAATGTTTTGTCCTCACTTGTGGCAATCTTCATTTTTTTCTCCAATATTTTCCATTCTTTATGGAGTTTCCGTTCTTTTTGCAGCAGTTCTTGGGGGATTTCAGATTCGAGCTTGGCAGCAGTTCCTTGTAAATTTGCAAAGAGCAATCTTGCTTTGCTTTTTTCCATCAGTTCAAAAGCACTAAGAAAGAAATTGTTTACCGAAGAAGATATAGAATGAAAGGCTAAACCCAAAGTAATGCTTTTTTCAAAAACAATTTTGCTTTTTGCATGGACGGTTAGTTTTGCACTTTCAGATGTTGCTTCATCGTAAAGTAGTGGACTCAAATCGGATAAGAGTGAATAAATTTCAAAGGATTTTTTGAGAAGATTCAAATCCTCCTCATTTTCCTCATATAGTTGATATAAAATAGCTGCTTTTTGCTCTAATACGCTGAAAAACCTTAGGTTATATTTGGAGGTGTTCAAAAAATCAATAGCCAATTCGTAGAGTTGTTCGTCTTGGAAGGATGAAAACTTAGCATCAAGGCTTTCCAATGCTTTTTGATTGATAAACAAAGCCTTGGCATATTCTTTTTCAATGGTGTAGGTATGTGCTATGTAAAAGTAATCTCTGGAAATTTGGACATACTGGACTCCATATAAGTGCTGGTTAATCTTGATGGCTTTTTGCCAATGATTCCTTGCTTGGACAAAGTGTTCTTGTCCTCTTTTTTCATAATTCGTTCCTATACAGCTGTAAGCAAAACTGGTCTTTTCATTGTATTGCCCTAATATTTCGTTTGCTATTTCGAGTGCATCTTCAAAGTATTGCAAGCCTTTGTTGTATTTCGTTTGAGTGGTGTAGCACATTCCCAAACGCAGATAAGTAATCAATACTTTAAAACTTTTTTCACCATAAGCAGACAGCCGAATATTCAATGCTTTTTGATAATGTTGGATAGCATTTTCTGTTTTTCCTTTTTTTTCAAAACAACCTCCCATATTGTGATAACAAGAACTAACAACTTTCATAGAATCATTTCCCAATGCCTCAAATATGTTCAATGCTTTTTGAGTGTATTGAAGTGATTTATCAAAATCTTCTTTGTGGATATAATAAACACCTGTGTT
>JBMYXW010000226.1:0-5584 GCA_049608825.1 Chitinophagales bacterium | reverse complement strand
ATTTCCTTGAATCGTAGCATTTTTTGCTTTTAGAGTTGCCACGCTTCCTGTACCCGATGTAGAAGAACCAAAGAAACTTGTAGGAGAAACACTCCAACTTACATTTCTAGTACAGGGCATATTATTGACCAAAGTGTAGGTCTTATTATCTGTACAGAGTATATCGTCTCCTGTGATAGACGGATGTTCCATACAGGCAATATCCATTGGATTGGTGTTTCCTTGAAGCCAATTGCTCAATCTCGTAGCATTTGTTCCATTTCCTGTCCAAGATTCACTAAACATCCCATAGTTATTATCATCTACCAACCCATGATTTCCATCACAACCAATATTGGCAAATAGATTTGCTGTACCATGTAAATCACCAATTATTAGATGATTTTCATCAAATAAGGCACAACCAGATGAACCATGTTGAACTAAGCCAACATCCTATTGTTCAATTATCCAATAATCACCTTGTGTAGTTACACCATCTGAGTTAACAGATATTTTTTTCACATCACCTAAAGGGTGATGAATTGATACAACCTCATCTGTAGGAGGATTTACTTCTCTATTCCATCCTGCAAAAGAAACGTCTCCAAGCGTATAATCTATGTTGTCAAAAAGTTCAAGTAAACCAAAATCAGTTCCATCATCATAATTCCAATTTGCTCTTAAATCTGAACCAACATACACTATCCATTGACCTGGGCTAGTTTCCCCATTTGGTGAACATTGAGGACTTTGATAGTTAAATCTATAAACATAATCATCAATATCATAAAAAGCTTCAGTAGCTTCATTTTGAGCACAATGATTTGCTGTTAATATATAAGATGTTAAATCACAGCAACCATTATTAATTAGTGTTCCTGTGCAATACCCAATATCAGAATGTACAATTTTACAGACTGCATCAATTTCACACTCCCAACCATTCCCTTCAGAACAAGCTACATTTCTATGACAAGGTTCTGATGCTTCAAATTGGCTATCAAAGGCATAACTAGATTGAACAGAATGGTCATACGTAGAAACATTCATTTGAAACAAAGCCAAATCAACAGAAGGAATATATACACTCAAAGTAATTTGGTCTCCATTCATATAGTCCGAGCGAAACATTCCATCTTTGAAATCTTTGTGGCTAAGTGGACTGGAAACAAAACGGTTTTCTTCGTTATAGACAAACATCACTGCGTCTTCGGGCAGTCGGGAATTGTCCAGTCGAATACTCATGGCTTTTGCGCCTCGGCTTCGGAGCGTAAAATTCCATATTGTGTATTTGTCGGAGAAGTAGAACTGACCATCTTGGAGAGAATAATTGACTTCTTGCGGAATACCAACTCTCGGCATTTCTCTCTTGTTGATGCGGTCTTGCTCCAATACGCTTTCCACATCTATATAGGGCGCATCTACAATGACGGTTCTATCGGGCATATACCACGGAATGTGATTACCAATGTGGTCATCGGGAGCTAAAACACGGGTTAAAAATTGTGCTTGCATTTGTCCATTACACAGTAAGGTGAAGAAAACGACCATACTCAAACATGGCTGTTTTTAGTGTATGAGAAATAGTCGTAGTAAATTTTGAAAATTTTCTGGTGGGTGGAAGGATTGTGTGGGTGTTGTCGTATGGGAAAATGTCTTTTTTATGGAGCGAAAAGGTATTTTTGTGAGAATGGATTGAAGGTGGGTTTTATTAGATTTTAAACACTATTTCATTTCTCCGAACCTCCTGTAACATCCCCCCTGCCTCCTTCAAAGGGGGAGTTTTGGCGTGAACTCTCCCTTCAAAGAAGGAGTGTGAAGATAATAAAGTACGAATTCCCCCTTTGAAGGGGGTTAGGGGGATGTTGGGAAAAGTGCGGAAAGCCAAATGAAGCATTTTACAGAAGTCAATAAAACCCACCACTATTGAGCATCCTATTTCTGACTTTCACAGACAAACAATTAACAAACATAATGAACAAATTCCTCTTCTTCCTATCTTTCCTACTTCCTTCCCTATCCCTATCTGCCCAAGAACCCAAAACCATCGACCAACAATTGGACGATATCATTGCCGAAATGAGCATTGAAGAAAAGATTTACCAATTGACGAGCAACACTTTTTTTACGACAGGCGACAACAGCCGATTGGGAATCCCAGGTTTTGTGATGAGTGATGGACCACATGGCGTTCGATTTGGAGGAGCGACCGCTTTTCCGACAGGCATTGCACAAGCCGCAACGTGGGATGTGGATTTCATTGAAGAAATGAGCAAAGCGATGGCGGAAGAATTTTGGGCAAAAGGCAAGCACCAACAGCTTGGTCCTTGTTTGGATTTGTGTCGTGACCCACGAAATGGACGCAGCCCAGAAACTTTGGGCGAAGACCCTTATTTGGCGGCAAAAATCGGCACCGCCATCGTCAAAGGCATCCAACAAACACCCGTTGTAGCGACTGCCAAACACTTCAATCTCGTCAACAAACAACAATACCGACACAACAGCCATACCACGATTTCGGAGCGCATGTTGATGGAACACTACGGTTTGAGCTTCAAAAATGTAGTGCAAGAAGCGGGCGTTTTGTCGGTCATGAACGCCTACAATCTCATCAACAATGTCTATTGTTCCGAAAGTCCCTATCTACTGCAAACCATCCTAAGAGAGCGATGGGGTTTTCCATTTTATGTGGTATCGGATTGGGGCGCAGTGCACAACACCGAAAAAGCGATTGAAGCAGGAACGGATATTTGTATGGGTTCGGAACACTACCAAAACGATTTGCAGCCGCTACTCAATTCGGGGGCGATTTCAATGGCAAACATCGACAATGCCGTTCGCAATGTACTACGAACCAAATTTTTGAGTGGCATGTTGGGCAATTATCCACGCCCATCAGAAGCTGCCGCACAGACCGAAGCGCATGAAGCCATTGCATTGGAGGCAGGGCGCAAAGCATTGGTTTTACTCAAAAACGAGGACAATATTTTGCCGCTTGACCCCAATTCCATCACCAAAATTGCCTTGATTGGACCCAGTGCCAACAAAGCACAATTGGACGGTTTTGGCAGTTCTTGGGTAGAACCCAATTACACCGTTTCGCCCAGAGAGGGAATTGCCAATATCATTGGAGCGAGCAAAATTACTTATGCCAAAGGTTGCGACATCAACTCGACTAGTGAAGCAGGTTTTGCGGCTGCCAAAGAAGCGGCTGCCAATGCAGATGTGGTCATTTTTGTAGGTGGTTTGGACGACACACAGGAGGGCGAAGGCTATGGCGACCGCCCCGAATACGACCGCAAAGGCGGCTCAATTGACCTCCCTGGCAAACAACAAAAACTCATCAACGAATTGGCGGCAGTCAATGAAAAGGTCATTGTGGTCTTGAAAAGCGGTGGAATCTGTGGCATCAACGAATCCATCGACAACATGAAAGGTTTGATGTACGCCTTCTACCCTGGACAAGAAGGCGGCAATGCGATTGCAGAAGCACTTTTTGGCGCATACAATCCTGGCGGAAAACTCCCCGTTACCTATCCCAAAAACGATGAACAATTGCCTGTTTGGAACGATGATTTTGACGACGATTTTGGCTGTGGCTACCGTTGGTTCGACCAATTCAGTACCGTTCCCGAATTTGCATTTGGCTTCGGATTGAGTTATACCGACTTCACTTACAGTAATCTACAATTGTCGGCTACAAATATTGAAGCAGGGAAAAGTATTGAAGTATCAGTGGATGTAACCAACAGTGGAGAAGTGGCAGGTGACGAAGTAGCGCAAATGTATTTGACGGATAAAGAGGCGAGTGTTTGGATGCCCAAAAAACAATTGAAGGGTTTTGAGCGCATTGTTTTGGAGGCAGGCGAAACGAAAACAGTGATTTTTCGATTGGCGGCAGAGGATTTTTATTTTTGGAATGAAACAACAAAGAACTACGAAATTGAAGCGGGGAATTTCACTGCAAAAGTAGGCGGTTCGTCCGATAATTTGCTACTTCAAGCCGATTTTGAAATCACCGAAGCTGCTCCAAAACCCGATTTAAGTATTTCCAAAGTGCTGACTTCGCCTCGTTTCCCGTTGGTGGGAGATGAAGTGCGTTTTTTGGCGATGGTCAAAAACGAAGGTACGAAAGCCTTTGAAGCGGGACAAGCGACCCAAATTGATTTTGCGATTGAAGGGCAAGTAGTGGCTTCAACAAATCTTTCTGCGCTTTCGATTCCCGTTGGTGGAATGAAAATGGTGGAAGTAGCAGCGGATTTTTGGACGGCAGAAGAAAGTGGTTTGGTGGAAGTGACCGCAACAATTGATGGCTCGAATACGGTTGAAGAAACTCTTGAAGGCAACAATCAGATTGTTCAAACTTTTGAAGTCTATGATGAGTCGGACAGCGGCTTTCAACCCAATATTGCTTTGCTCAAACCTGTTTATGCTTCTTCTTCCGAAAGCAATGAATTGACTCCGCCCAATGCAGTGGACGGAAGCTACAATACCCGTTGGGCATCTTTGTTTTCCGACCCTCAATACCTCATCGTTTCGCTCCAAAACCTCTATGAACTCAACAACATCACCCTACATTGGGAAGCTGCTTTCAGTACGAAATACAGTTTGTCTGTTTCGACCGATTCGACTAACTGGACAAAGGTGATTGACATAAGCAATGGCAATGGTGGTTTGGACAGTCACGATTTGGCGAATGTAACCGCAAAGTATATCCGATTTGACGGTTTGACCCGTGGTACAATCTATGGTCATTCTTTTTATGAATTGGAGGCTTTCGGAAAATTGGTAGATGAAACTACGGACATTGAAGGCTTGGATTATGCGCCTATTCGCTTTTTTCCGAATCCAGCGAAGGGTGTGCTGAATGTAGCCGGATTGGATGCTTCGACTGCTTATGAGCTTCAATTGTATTCGACTGATGGCAAATTGGTGCTGCAAAAAAAGATGGAAGGAGATTCTGCTGTTGATATTTCGGGCTTGGAGGCTGGGCAATATGTAGCGGAATTGAAAGGTGGAGGTTTGACGGTGGTAAAGAAGGTGGTGAAGTTTTGATAATTACTCAATGGCTTAGGGTTTTGAAGCCCTAATACAACAAAAATTAAATGGATGGTAGCTGTTTAGGCAAATCAAACCTCAAGTATCGTTTATCGTACCTCATACATCCACCCTATTTGAGAACCGTTTCTATACGAATCATTAGGTGGACTTAAGAGGTAGGATTACATGATTTTTAACCTTTGATTTTGAAAACTATCAATCAAGTAGAACTACCTTCTTGACTTACCACTTATTTAGGGTAAGTAATGCTGAATGAATAAATATTGAATGAGCAAAAACACTCAAAATCAATATCTTTCGAAGATGGAAATTGTAATATTATTTTTTCAGCGTTCCTAAGCTATACTAGTACAGCAAAAACTAAATAAAGGGTAGCTCGTGAAGTCCGTTAGAACTTGAATATTTGTAGAAGAATAGCACAAAACAATTACAGAACTCCATTGGAGTTCAACCCCAATACTATCAACAAATACTGCTAGTGCTTCAACTGTTAAATGCTTGACACCTTTCTATCGAGTAAAAACATTGATAACCAAGCAAT
>JBMYXW010000225.1:0-5601 GCA_049608825.1 Chitinophagales bacterium | reverse complement strand
CCACTTGCATCTCCACTCATCAACTTCTCCACTTCATCCACCGTCACCAGATTCGCATCCCCATAAATCGTATGCTTCAAACAAGAAGCCGCTACTGCAAAATTCAAGGCCTTTTGGTTATCATTTGGATAAGCCAATAATCCATAAATTAGACCGCCCATAAAGCTATCACCTCCCCCTACTCTGTCGACTATGTGTGTCATTTGATAAGTAGGTGCTTCAAAAAGTGTTTCTCCATCATACAAAACACCTGACCAAGTATTGTGAGAAGCACTGATAGAACCTCGAAGTGTGGTAATTACCTTTTTCGCACGAGGGAACATTTTTTGCAACTGTTTCAAAACAGATAAGTAAGACTTTGCATCTATGGAGTGTCCTTGTGTTACATCGACATTTTCGGGATGCAATCCAAAATGCTTCTCCGCATCTTCCTCATTCCCCAAAATCACATCACACCCAGCCACCAATTCGGGCATCACTTCACCTGGTTCTTTGCCATATTTCCACAGTTTCTTGCGGTAATTCAAGTCCGTAGAAACAGTAATTCCCAGACGATTTGCCGCCTGTATTGCTTCCAAACAAGCATCCGCTGCTCCTTGCGAAATAGCAGGAGTGATTCCTGTCCAATGAAACCATTGAGCATCGGCAAATACTTCATCCCAATCAATCATACCTTTTTGAATATCCGAAATGGCAGAATGAGCACGGTCGTAAACGACCTTACTACCTCTACTTACTGCCCCAATTTCCAAAAAATAAATACCCAAACGCTCACCTCCATAAGTGATGTGTTGTGTTCCCACTCCTCGCTTTCGCATTTCCATCAAAGCACATTGTCCGATGTCGTTTTTGGGCAATCGAGTGACAAACTCTACGGGCAAGCCATAATTCGCCAATGATACGGCAACGTTGGATTCGCCTCCGCCATATATTGCATTAAAACTATTGGTTTGTGAAAATCGGAGGTTGTTGGGAGGGGTCAATCGAAGCATGATTTCCCCAAAAGTGATTATTTTTTTCATTCCTTAATTTAAATTGGTTCACCAATTAATTGGCAGACCAAAATTAAAAATAATATATGAGTATGCAAAGCATTGGTGAAATAAAGTTTGAGGTTGAAAAAATTAACTTGATTAAACACTATCCTTCCGCTTCAATGCCCAAACAACTCCCATAAACACCACAAAATTCAAAATCGTAATCGCCCACAAATTGGAACTCAATTCAGGAGCAAGTTCGAGCGTATTGGGTAGGTTTAGAAATTCTACCGCATCAACCGTTTGATAAACCAAGGAATCGGGTTGGGCAGGAAATGCCATGTAGGAACGAACCGAATCCTGCACATAAGCCAAGCTCTCTGTCCCCCAACGAGAAAGCATCGTATAACTCGCAAATTCAACAGCACTTTTTGCAGGAATTGCAGCCATCACTCCACCGAGCATGATTTGAGGAATCAAAACAATGGGGATGATGGTCATGACTTTTTCGGTATTGTCCACCAAAGCAGAAACCAATAAACCCAACAAAGTAGCCGAAAAACACAGATAAAGCATCAGCCACACATTGTTCCAATAAGCTGCAAAAGCCAAGTCTTCTGTTCCTACCAAGCCATAAATAATCGCCACAAAAACCAGTACTTGTATGGCAGAAAAGAAGGTAAGTACTACTATTTTGGAGAAGATATAGGGCAGTATTCGGAGGTTGAACATTCGTTCACGTCGATAAATCGGCAGTTCTCCCACGATTTCTTTGGCGGAGTTATTCGTTCCAAACCATATTGCAGAAACCGACATCAAAAACAACACACTCAACTCTACTTGTTCAAAAATTAGAGCTATCAAACCTGCAATAATCGGTGCTTGCGCCAACAAAATCAGCGTATTGGCAGTGTCACTTGTTTTGATATTGAAGTATCGAACGGTTAGCCAAAAAAACTGACTCAACATGGAAGCATCTTGTCGTCTTTCTATTTCTTCGTTTGCCTTCTGTTGAAGGTCTGGTTCTTGATGGGTTTCTTTCCACTTTTCAGCCCACAAATGCCCCTGTTCAACTGTTCCATTTTTGGAATAAACTTCAATAACGTTTTTGGCACTAAAAAAAGAAAGATAGTTTTCCTTTCCGCCAAAATAGGTCATATAACCGCCTTTGGACAAGAAAATCACCTTGTCGACATAGTATAAATCGTTGGGTTTGTGTGTCACCATCATCACGGTTGTTCCCTTCTTGGTCAGTTCCATCACACACAACAAGAAATCTTCAATCGTTTCGGGGTCAAGTGGTGAAGTGGGTTCGTCCAAAAAAAGTATGGAAGGATCGGTAAGTAACTCTACCGCAATGGAAACCCGCTTTCGCTGACCGCCTGACAAATCACCCACTTTTCGTTTTCGGATTTCGGGGTCATTGATATTGAGGTTGGTGAGAACTTCATTGATTTTTTCCCAAATATCTTCTTTACTCACATCCGATGATAGCCGCAATTTTGCAGCATAGTAAAGTGAGTTTTCGACCGACAATTCCTTGTGAACGATGTCGTCTTGTGGCACATAACCGATTAATCGTTTGAGGTAATCGTAATTGCCATACAATTCCATGTCGTGAATATAGACGCTTCCTTCGGTAGCAGGAAAATCGCCATTCAATGCTCTCAATAAAGTAGATTTACCACAACCCGAAGGCCCCATTACTGCCACAAAATCTTGTGCATCTACTTGAAAACTAATGTCTCGAAGGATGGTAATTTTACCTCGATTCACTTTCTTGGTGACTCCCTCTACAATGATTGCCTTGTGTTTTCGGATGTCCTCCGCAGGTTTACCCAATCGAAACTTATATGCTCCAATGTTGATGGTGTCGGCTTTGGAAATAATGATTTCGGTTTGTGCTCGAATCCGTTCGCCATTGACGAAAGTACCGTTTTTGGAGCCCAAATCTTTGATAATATAGGTGCCATCGGGCTTCTTCAATAGGGCGGCATGTTGGCGTGTGACGGTCAATTGTTCCAACTGAATGTCACATTCTTTGGAGCGTCCAATGGTGATTTCGGGTTTGAAGCGAAGCATTGAAGCCAAGTCGCCTGTGCTGTTGGGATCCAGCACATTGATGATGTCAGAGGCGAGGTATTCCTTTCTTTTGGAAGTAGTATCTTTACTGGGTCTGATGTGTTCGGTGTGGCTGCGTTCGTCCTCTTTCATTTCATCAGGACTCAACATTTCAATGACAATCTTATAGGCGCTTTTGCTACCCAATGTGACCGCATCTCCATCCTTCAATTTTTGAGCAGATATTTGTTCGCCATTTACAAAAGTACCATTGGTACTGTTCATATCCATCGCCCACAATTCGGAAGCTTCTCGCACTTCAATGCGAGCGTGTTCTCTGGATACAAAACGTTCCTCAATGTCAATAACCGCCCCAAATCCTTGTTTTCCAATGGTTATTGGAGCAGATTGACTTTGGCGAACTACCAAACGGCGTTGAATTTTTCCTTCTTTATAAAGTAAAATTCTGGCAAATTTTTTATTCATATAGCAATAATAAACAATAAAAATACATTTTTACACACTGCCCTAAACTTATCACGTAATTAAGGGTTTAAATTTCGCCTTCAGGGTTTTTCTTAGTCTTGAGTACTTTTTCTATACGCTTGACTTTCACACCATATTCAGAGGCTTCAATTTTGGGTTCGTAGCGTTTGGCATACACATAGGTAAATTCTGCACCCAACAACACTATTTGAGCAGTGTAATAAGCCCATACCAATAATGCGGCTAAAGAACCTGCTGCTCCAAAAGTGTTGGTGATTTCACTGTTGCCGATGTAGAATCCAATGATGTTTTTGCCGATGGTGAATAGAATACCTGTAAAAATCGCTCCAATCCAAACATCACGCCACTTGACATTGGCATCTGGCAAACCTTTGAAGAGCATGGCAAAGAGCAAGCTGGGAATGATAAGAGAAGAGAAAACGCTTGAAGTAGTCAACAAAATATCGCTGAATTCGGGAATAAAATAGAGTATTTTTTCACTGAAAGCAGAGATAATCGTATTGACAATAAGGGCAACTAAAAGAATGAAACCGATGGAAATAACCATCGCAAAAGACAAAAAACGGTCAATCGCAAACTGGATGACTCCATTTCGTGGACTGGCTTTTACGCACCAAATGATGTTCAGTGCGCCTTTGAGTTCGACAAAAACACCTGTCGCTCCAAAGAAAAAAGTGCCAATACTAATAAGCGTAGCACTGTAAGATGAGCCACTTCGATAGGCATTTTCGACCAATGCTTGAACCTGAATGGCAGCTTTAGCTCCTAATAAGGAATTGAGTTCGTTGAATACATTGCCTCGAATGGCTTCTTCTCCAAAGAATATGCTTGCCAAGGCAATGGTAATCACAATGACGGGACCAAAGGAGAACATAGTAAAGTAAGCAATGGATGCTCCCAAAGAAAGAATGTTATCTTTAAGCGACTCATTGAAAACTTCTAAAGTGAAGGAATAAATGGTTTTGAAAAGTTCAATCATCGACAGTCAAAATGAAAATGTAATACAAACAATGGGAAAATCAAAAAAAATAGATATTTTATCAGAAGCAAAAGAACAGGTTAACCAATTATTCAAAGAACAATCTTCTGCTAAATTAGTTTACCACACTTACAATCATATTTTAGAAATCTTAGCTGTATCCGAGGAAATAGCTGCACATTACAAACTATCTGACTCGGATAAGGAATTACTTTTGCTTGCAGGATGGTTTCAAAATACAGGTTATTTATTTGATTACAAAAACCATGAAGAAGAAAGCCTGAAAATTTTCAAAGATTTCGCAACTAAACAGGAGTTTTCTGAAGAAAACACCCAAAGAGTACTTCAATTGATTCGCAGTACTTCTTTGGAGGAACGTCCAGAAAGTTTATTGGAGGAAATATTGCACGATGCCAATTTGATTCACACAGGTCAAAAAGATTTTTTTAGGAAAGGAACTTTGCTACGCATTGAGCGTGAGCAGTTTTTGAAGGAAAGTTTTACGGCAGCAGAGTGGGAAAAGATAGAGCTGGACTTTTTGCTTCACAACGAGTTTTTTACCCAATATGCCGTTGAAAATTACAGTAATAGAAGGGCTAAAAACATCAAAAAACAGCACAAAAATTTACTAAAATCAAAACAAGATCGCAAAAAGAAAAAAGCAGGTAAAAGTTTTGGTAGAGGTATCGAAACTTTGTATCGAGCGACTTATCGAAACCACATCAACTTGAGTTCGATTGCAGACGCTAAGGCGAACATGATGATAAGCATCAATACGATTATCATGTCGGTGATTATCACCTTTGCAGGAACGGGTTTTACCTTTTCGAGTATGGCGATAGAACGTTTTCGGTTCACGATTCCGATTATGATTTTGTTGATTGCTTCTCTTGTTTCGGTCGTTTTTGCAGTCCTTTCTGCAAGACCGTCGGTGACAGAAAAAACGATTACGGAGGAAAAATTGAAGAACCGAAAGTCAAGTGTATTGTTTTTTGGAAATTTCACACAATTGCCCTTAGAGAAGTTTTTGGAGTTTTTGAATAATTTTAAAAGTGACCAAAAGCTGCTTTACGACAA
>JBMYXW010000224.1:0-5607 GCA_049608825.1 Chitinophagales bacterium | reverse complement strand
ACCAATACGATTGAAGACATATTGATTAGTTACGATTTTCAGGCAGGTTCTTATGTCAAGGGTTTTGCCAAAAACCAAACCTACAATCGCAATTATTGTGGTGCTTTAGCTCAGCTGATTGACCGCATTGAAGGAGTAGAATCCTTGATGGAAGTAGGCGTAGGTGAGGCAACAACTTTGAATACAGTGGTTAGAAATTTGAAGCAAAAACCTGCCGAAATATTGGGCTTTGACATCTCTTGGTCGAGATTGAAGTTTGCCAAAGAACTACTTGAAGACCTTGGTATTGAAGGCGTGCGTTTGTTCACCGCCAACCTTTTTGAAACACCACTTTTGGACAGTTCTATTGACGTAGTTTACACCTCTCATTCCATCGAACCAAACGGCGGCAAAGAAGAAGAAGCTTTGAAAGAATTGTATCGGATTACCAAAAAATACTTGATACTCCTTGAACCTTCTTTTGAATTTGCAAGTAGTGAAGGAAAAGCCAGAATGAAAAAACATGGATATGTGACCCGACTCCACGAAGTAGCTAAGAATTTGGGCTTCAATATTGTAGAACACAGACTGTTTGATTACAACTCCAATCCATTGAATCCCACAGGATTGATGATTATCAAAAAAGAGACAAGCTCCACAAATACATCAAAACTGGTCTGCCCGATGTCACACACTGATTTAACTCCACACAAGGATGGTATGTTGTACTCCAAAGACAGCTTTTTGGCTTACCCAATTTTGGACAAGATTCCTTGTTTATTGAAGGAAAACTCCATTTTGGCAACTCACTTACAGACAGATTATCAAGAGTATAAGAAAAACAATAATATTGTTTTTAAAGACGAGAATTAAACAAGAAAACCGAAGTCTTAAGGCTTCGGTTTTTTCATTTCTTCAATCTCTACATACTCCGCCTGTACTGCCCTCCAACCTCATACAAAGCATTCGTAATATCTCCCAAAGAGCAATATTTCACCGTCTCCATCAACTCCTCAAAAATATTGTCATTCCGAACAGCCTTTTGTTGTAGTCGCTTCAAAGCAGTAGCCGCTTTCTCGACATGCGCCTTTTGCAGTGCTTGAAGATTGGCAATTTGTTGTTCCTTTTCTTCGGTCGTCGCACGAATCACCTCACGGGGCAAAACCGTAGGCGAACCATCCTTGCTCAAGAAAGTATTGACCCCAATAATCGGCAAATCGCCACTGTGTTTGAGGTGTTCGTAATACATACTTTCCTCTTGGATTTTGCTGCGTTGATACATTTTTTCCATCGCTCCCAAAACGCCACCACGTTCCGTAATGCGGTCAAATTCCATCAAAACCGCTTCCTCTACCAAGTCGGTCAATTCTTCGATGATGAACGAACCCTGCAATGGATTTTCGTTTTTCGCCAAGCCCAATTCCTTGTTGATGACCAATTGAATCGCCATCGCTCGACGAACAGATTCTTCTGTGGGTGTGGTGATTGCCTCATCGTAAGCATTGGTATGCAAGCTGTTGCAGTTGTCATAAATGGCATACAATGCTTGCAGTGTCGTGCGAATATCATTGAAGTTGATTTCTTGGGCGTGAAGCGAACGACCAGAAGTTTGAATGTGGTATTTTAGTTTTTGAGAACGGTCGTTTGCGCCATATTTGTGTTTCATTGCCTTTGCCCAAATTCTACGAGCGACTCGACCAATAACTGCATATTCTGGGTCTGTTCCATTGGAGAAAAAGAAGGACAAGTTGGGCGCAAAGTCGTCAATATTCATGCCCCGACTCAAATAGTATTCAACAAAAGTGAAACCATTGGAGAGCGTGAATGCCAATTGGCTAATCGGATTTGCGCCCGCTTCTGCAATGTGGTAGCCGCTGATGGACACCGAATAAAAATTGCGAACCTTGTGGTCAATGAAATATTGCTGCACATCCCCCATCAATCGCAGCGAAAATTCGGTACTGAAAATGCAGGTGTTTTGTGCTTGGTCTTCTTTCAATATGTCCGCTTGTACTGTTCCCCGAACCGAAGACAAGGCTTTGGCTTTGAGATTTTGATATACATCAGCCTCCAAAATTTGGTCACCCGACAAGCCCAATAATTGCAGCCCCAAACCTGTATTTCCATTCGGCAAATCTCCTTTGTATTGTGGTCTTGGCAAGTTTTGGTCGTCATAGACTCGCTTCAATTGCGCTTCTACCAAGTGCTGCAAACCATTTTCAGCAATGTATTTTTCACAGGCTTGGTCAATGGCAGCGTTCATAAAGAAAGCGCAAATCGTGGCAGCAGGGCCGTTGATGGTCATCGAAACGGAAGTGCTTTTGTTTGCCAAATCAAAACCTGAATACAGTTTTTTGGCATCATCCAAGCTGCAAACCGACACACCCGAATTACCGACTTTTCCGTAAATATCTGGGCGGTGGTCTGGGTTTTCGCCATACAAAGTCACCGAATCAAAAGCGGTGGACAAACGTTTGGCGGGCATTCCAAAAGAGACATAGTGAAAGCGTTTGTTGGTGCGTTCTGGTCCACCTTCTCCTGCAAACATTCTTGCGGGGTCTTCACCTGCTCGTTTGAAGGGGAAAACGCCTGCGGTGTAGGGAAATTCTCCTGGCACATTTTCCTGCAAATTCCATGTCAAAATATCGCCCCATGCCTTATAACGTGGCAGCGAAATTTTGGGAATCATGTTGTGTGACAAACTTTTGGTGTGGGTTTTTACCCGAATGTCTCGCCCTCTAACTTGATAGACAAATTCCTCGTTTTTATAATTTTGAATCTTTTGCTCCCATTCATTGAGCAAGTCTTGGTTTTCGGGTGTAAGTTTTCTTTGAAGGTTTTGAAAAGCAGCTTGCAAAGCCTTTGCAGTATTTTCATCTTCCTTCAATTCATTGCTTGCCAATTGCAGTCCATACAATTTTTGTGCAATTTCGGATTGTTCTTTTACCCCTGTATCATAGCTGCGGTTGTTGTCCGAAATTTCGGAAAGATAGCGCACTCGTTTTGGAGGAATGATGTATTGTTTTTGGCTATCGCCAATTGGTAGGTCGATTGTTGAAGTGAAATCTACCTCAGTTTTTGCAGTGACGGTTGCCATCAATGCTTTGTAGAGCCTGTTTGTGCCTGGGTCATTGAACTGCGAAGCAATTGTACCAAAAACGGGTAAATCATTGAAGTCCGTCGTCCACAATAAATGATTTCTTTGGTATTGTTTTTTGACATCTCGCACGGCATCCAAAGCTCCACGTTTGTCGAATTTATTGACCGTTATCAAATCCGCAAAGTCCAGCATGTCAATCTTTTCCAACTGTGAAGCTGCGCCATATTCTGGTGTCATCACATACAAGGACACATCGGCATAATCCACAATTTCGGAGCCCGACTGACCAATGCCAGAAGACTCCAAAATAACCAAATCGTAACCCGCTGCTTTCACGATTTGGACGGCATCCGTTACGTGTTTGGAGAGCGAAAGGTTGGCTTGCCGAGTCGCCAAAGAACGCATATAGACATTGGGGTGGTGTATGGAATTCATGCGGATTCTGTCACCCAACAATGCTCCACCCGTTTTCCGTTTGGAGGGGTCGACCGAAATAATGGCGATTTTTTTGGTCGGAAAATCTATCAAAAAACGGCGCACCAATTCATCCACCAAAGAAGATTTTCCTGCGCCTCCTGTGCCTGTGATGCCAATGACAGGAGCATTTGCAGCGTCTGCCAATCGTTTGATCTCGGCTTGTTTTTCGGTGTCAATTGTGCCGTTTTCGGCTGCTGTGATGAGACGGGCGATGGCGTTCCAACCTCCCCCTTGCCCCCTCCGAGGGAGGGGGTTTTGTGTTGGTTTTGCCGATGGCATAACCAATTTAGAAACTTCTCCATTCAATGTTTGCCCCAAAGGATAATCTGCTCTTTGCAGTACATCGTTAATCATGCCCTGCAATCCCAATGAACGCCCATCGTCGGGTGAATAAATACGGGTGATGCCATATTGGTGCAAACCTTCGATTTCGGAAGGCAAAATAGTTCCTCCTCCTCCGCCAACGATTTTGATGTGACCTGCACCTTTTTCTTTCAGCAAATCATACATGTACTTCAAAAATTCGTTGTGACCACCTTGATAGGAAGTGATGGCGATGGCTTGTGCGTCTTCTTGAATGGCAGTATCCACGATTTCGGCTACACTTCGATTGTGTCCTAAGTGAATCACCTCTGCACCAGATGCTTGCATGATTCGGCGCATAATGTTGATGGCAGCATCGTGTCCGTCAAAGAGTGAACCTGCAGTGACGATTCGGACGTTGTGTTTGGTTTTATAAGGGGTTGGAGGGGTATTCATGTATGTTTGTTTTTTATTGACTAACGATTGCTAGCAATTGAGTACAAAGATAAGTCATTTTCTACAAAAGGCTGCATCATACATTCAAGAATCTTATTAGGTAAAACCATTTCAAATGTGGATTTTTATTGGAGAAGAAGTAATTGAAATCGGAAACTTTTGTTTCGTTTATTTCGTTTATGTTTTGAACCAAAGATTTTAGATATGAGTGTTCTAATCAAAAAAACAACAAAAGCAGAGCAACAGGTTGCTTTATCTTCAATGAGTTCTATTACAAAAAGTGAGGCTCAGGTTTTGCAAGATAAAATAAAGGTAGTAAACTTGAAAATACAAGATTCAAATGATGTCATTACCATTCCTTTAAAAGCCTTACTATTTTTGAAATCAATCATAGAGAACATGGCTCAAGGAAAATCCATTACACTGATTCCTTCTGATTCAGAAATCAGTACACAACAAGCTGCAGAAATCTTAAAAGTTTCCAGACCTTATGTGGTTAAGTTGTTAGAGAGTGGTAAAATTCCTTTTAGAAAAATAGGAAGTCACAGAAGAATCCAACTAAAAGATGTTTTGGAGTATAATTCAATGCTCAAAACTGAAAGAAGAAAAAACTTGGATTTTTTGGCGAATGAAGCACAGGAACTTAATATGGGCTACGAATGATTTTTTCAACAAGATTTAATGTGGTATTGGATGCCTGTGTTCTTTACCCTGCTCCAATACGTGACCTTTTACTCAATCTTGCTGAACAGGGTTTGTATTCACCTAAATGGTCAGAAATCATTCAAGAAGAATGGCTTAGAAATTTATTGCTGAACCGACCTGATTTGAAAAGAAGAAAATTAAGTAGAACTGTAAGGGCTATGAACAATGCTTTTCCCGATGCTTTCTCCAAAAGTTTGATATTGAAGTTTATCGCCCTGATAATTTCATTTGCCTCCTTCAAGAACTAAATGAAGTTACTGCAAAACAAGCATTTGATAATCAATTGGCTTCGCTTAGGAATCCTCCTAAAACGAAAAATGAGTTGATTGAAACTTTGAGAAAATGTGGATTGAGGGAGTGTTTGAGGTTGTTTTATTTATAATGATATTTCTTAAATAGCACTATAAACGAAAATGTCGCCTGACACCCAACGGGTTCGGCGACATTTGAGTGTTCCGTTCCAACTGTTGCCAAAATTGGAAATTGTTGGCAAAGTTTCCACTCATTCTACCACCAACTTTCCACTACTCACTTCTCTCCCTTCAATACGCACCCGATACAAATACAAACCACTTTTCCAATTCGTT